>NZ_JBFRFR010000050.1:0-66128 GCF_052114925.1 Bradyrhizobium sp. 2TAF36
GGACATCGGGCGACTGGAACGCGTTCTTCGGCTTCGGCACCAACATCCTCGTCAACATGCTGGTGCTCACGGGCCTGCTGCGCTTCGTTTTGAAGATGCCTGATAGTCTCGTGTTCGGCCGCATCCTGCCCGCGCTCGGGCTGATGATGTGCCTCTCCACCTTCTACTATGCGTATCTCGCCTATCGGCTGGCGCAGAAGACGGGCCGCAACGATGTCTGCGCACTGCCCTCGGGCGTCAGCGTACCGCACATGTTCATCGTCACCTTCGTGATCATGCTGCCGATCACGATCAAGACCGGTGATCCGCTCAAGGGCTGGTCGGCTGGCCTCGTCTGGGTGTTCTTCCAGAGCTTTATCCTGATGATCGGGGGCTTCATCGCGCCGTTCATCCGCAAGATCACGCCGCGCGCGGCGTTGCTCGGCACGCTCGCCGGCGTCTCCGTCACCTTCATCTCGATGCGTCCGGCGTTAGAGATGTACATGACGCCGCAGATTGGTCTCGTCTGCTTCGCCATCATCCTGGTGAGCTGGTTCGGCGGCGTGAAATACTGGCGCGGCATTCCCGCGGGCCTCGTCGCGATCGCGGTCGGCATGGTCATCGCCTGGGGCTCAAACCTGTTCGGCCTCGGTCTCGGTGGGCTGAGCGTCAAGGGAGTCGGCGACGCTTTCGCGAACTTCGGCTTCTCGGTGCCGATCCCGGCGGTGGGCTACGTCTTCTCGGGCTTCGAATTCCTCGGCATCATCCTGGTTACCGCCATTCCCTTCGGCATCTACGACCTCGTCGAGGCCATGGACAATGTCGAGAGCGCGGAAGCGGCGGGCGACGAATATCCGACCACGCGGGTGCTCACCGCCGACGGCGTCGTCAGCCTGATCGGCTGCCTGATGGGCAACCCCTTCATCAACGCCGTCTATATCGGTCATCCCGGCTGGAAGGCGATGGGCGGCCGCATCGGCTATTCGGCTGCGACCGGCATCATGGTGGTGGTGCTGGCCTGGTTCGGCATCATCTCGGTGCTGCTGGCACTCGTGCCCGTCGTCGCGATCTCGCCGATCCTGCTCTATATCGGCATGCTGATCGGTGCGCAGGCGTTCCAGACCACGCCGGTCAAGCACGCGCCCGCGATCGTGCTGGCGCTGACGCCGCATCTTGCCGCCTGGGCCAAGCTCCAGATCGACACGATGCTCGGCTCGACCATGATGGCGGCGACCTCTGTCGGCGGTCTCGCCGCCGACAAGGCCGACGCGGTCAAGGCCGCGGCGATTGCCGCGCTGCCGCAGCAGGGCGTGTTCTATCACGGCTTGGAGGTGATGGGCGGCGGTTCCATCCTCGGCGGCCTCATCCTCGGTGCGATCGGTGTCTTCATCATCGAGCGCGACTTCGAGAAGGCCTCGGCCTTCGCGCTTGTCGGTGCCGTGCTCACCTACTTCGGCTTCATGCATGGCGAAGCCGTCGGTATCGGCGGCGGCTTCGGCGTCACGCCCGCGGTGGCGTTCGCCTACGCGGTGATGGCGGCGGGACTGTTCGCGGCCAGCAGGCTCGGCGCCACCGAGCATTATGCCACCCATCCGGAGATGCACGCCGCGCCGGCGGAGTAGGCATCGGAAAACATGAAACGCAGCCGGGCGATGTCGTGTCGCCCGGCTGCTTCATTTGCTACCCGCCCTTGACCGCGCCCGCGGTCAGCCCGGCCACGATCTGCCGCTGGGCGAACACTGTGAGCAGCAGCACCGGGAGGGTGACGATCAGCGCGGCGGCGGCGAGCGGGCCCCAGCTCAACTGGTCGAACGAGATCATGTTGTAGACGGCGACGGGCAGGGTGCGCGTCTCGCGTCCGGCCAGCACGATGCCGAACACAAAATTGTTCCAGGAGAAGATCACGGCGAGGATGAAGGCGACCGCGATCCCGGGCTTGGCGATCGGCAGGGCGACGTGCCGAAAGACCTGCCACCGCGTGGCGCCGTCGATCAGCGCGGCTTCCTCCAGCTCCAGCGGCGTGGTCTCGAAATAGCCGATCATGATCCAGATCACGATCGGCACCGTCACGACGAGATGGATGATGATCTGCGGCACCAGCGTGCCGAGCAATCCGAGCCACTGGAACAGCAGGAACAGCGGGATCAAATAGGACAGGCCGGGCGTGATGCGCGCGATCAGGATCACGATCGCGGATTTGTGCGCGGCCATGCGCGCGATGCCGTAGCCGGCGGGAACGCCGACGAGCAGGGCCAGCGTGGTCGCGCCGCCGGTGACGATCAGGCTGTTGACGAAATAGGTCAGGAAGCGGTTGGAAGCGAGCACGTCGGCATAGTTCTTCCAGGCGATGCGATCGGGGAAGAACACCGGCGGGTAGGCGGCATTGTCGACCTCGAACTTGAGCGATAGCGACGCCATCCAGAGGAAGAACAGGATCGCCGGCGACACGATGACGAACACCGACAGCCACAGACCGATCCTGCCAATGACCTGACGTAGGTTGAWTCGACTTGGGTTGACTTGACTTGGGCTCATGCGCCGCTCGCAATTTCGGTCCACAGCATGCGCTGGCGGGCATAGAGCATCACGGCCGCGAGGGCGACGATGAGGAGGAAGAACACCACCGCGATCGCCGAGCCGTAGCCGAGGTCGTAATAGGTGAAGGCGACGCTGTAGAGATAGATGTTGATCGTCTCCGACGCCGAGCCCGGTCCTCCCTGCGTGATCGCGAAGATGATGTCGAAACTCTTCACGGCGTCGATCATGCGGATCATGCCGGCGATGAACAGGAACGGCATGATCAACGGCAGGGTGATGAAGCGGAACACCTGCCAGAAGCTGGCGCCGTCGATCTGCGCGCTTTCATAAGGCTCGGTCGGGATGGCGGCGAGGCCGCCGAGCACGATCAGCATGACCAGCGGCGTCCATTGCCAGGTCTCGACCAGCACGAGCGAGGGAATGACGGTCGCGGGGTGGAAGACCCAGAGCTGCGCAGGTATCCCGACCAGCGACAAGAGGTAGTTCAGCACGCCGAGCTGCGGGTGGAACATCATGGTCCAGACCAGCGCGATCGCGACGGGGGTCGCCATCATCGGCATGATGAAGATACCGCGCAGAAAGCCGCGGCCGGCGAATTTCTGGTGAAACACGACGGCCGCGAACGTGCCGAGGATCAGCGGCAGCAGCACCGACAGCAAAGTGTAGACCATGGTGTGGCCCACCGCCTCGATGAAGCGGGGATCGCTCGTCAGCCGCAGATAGTTGGAGAACCCGACGAAGGTGGTCGGTGAGCCGACCTTCCACTCGTTCAGGCTCATCCAGATCGTGAAGACCCACGGGAAGATGATGATCGCGAGCACGACGACCAGCGCCGGCACCACGAACGGCCAGTAGGACGGCGGCCGCAATTCCTTCTCCGGCGCGGCATCGGACCGTGCCGCGGCCGGAGTCGATTGTGTCAACGCACTCACGCTTTTTCGCTGCGCTCCAGGATCGGCCGGTACTGATCGTGAGCCTTCTTCAACTCGGTCGCGGGATCGGCGCCCGATAGTGTCGAGGTGAGGGCCGCGYCGACGAGATCGCGGAATTCGGCGACCGGGATCACGACGGGAAGGCCGAGCTTGCTGATCTTGGCGGAATCGATCACCGACTGCAGCCACTCCTTGGGCATCTTCACGCCGTTCTGGACCTCGGGATCGCCGAGGATCGAGTTGCGGAACGGGACGCCGCCGCCGGCCTGCAACAGCCGCGCGCCCTGCTGCTTCGAGACCGCCCACTGGCAGAGCAGATAGGCGGCTTCCTTGTTCTTGCTCGCCGCGGCAATGCCGATGCCGTCGCCATAGGTGGCCGAATATTGCCCCTTCGGTCCGGCCGGCACGACGGTGTAGCCGACCTTGCCGACGACGCGCGAGGCGGCGGGGTCCTCCAGTGGCGGCGCCCAGCCGACGCCGTCGATCCACATCGCCGAACGTCCTTGCGTGAACGAGGCCATCGACTCCATCCAGTTGAAGCCGGCGACGCCTGGCGGGGCGACCTTCGTGAGGAGCGTCTGGTAGAGCTTGGTCGCGGCTACAGCCTCTGGACCGTCGGTCAGGATGTTGCCCTTGGCGTCGAGGAATTCGCCGCCATAGTTGAGGAAGAAGTTGGTCCACAACGTCATGTTGGCGTTGCGCAGGCCCCGTCCGACAAAACCGTAGGTGCCTTCCTTGGTGTCGGTCAGTTTTTCGGCGGCCGCGACCATCTCGTCGAGGGTCTTGGGGACGGCGACGCCCTTCTTCTGGAACAGCTCCTTGTTGTAGTAGAGGATGAAGTAATCGACCGACCAGGGCAGCGACAGCATCTGGCCCTTGTCGTTCTTGGCGTATTGCAGGCCGGCGGCCGAGAAATCGCTCTCGACGAGATCGGGTGCCGTCAGCGTCGGATCCTTCATGAAGGGCGTCAGGTCGGCGAGCCAGCCCCCCTTTTCGAACTGCCGCTTCTGGACGTGATAGCTGAGATGGACGACGTCGAAGCTCGGCCGGCCCGAGGTCAGCTCGATCACCACTTTCTGGCGCTGCTGCTGCTCCGGGATCTGTTCGGATTCCACCTGGATGCCGGTGAGCTCGGTGAACTCCTTGATGTTTTTTTGCAGGTTGTCGCCGCGCGGACCCTTGGCGAGGATCACCTCCAGCTTGGTCCCGGCGTATTTCTTCCAGTTGACCTCGGCGCGTGCCGGTAGTCCGGTCAGGCTGAGCGCGCCAGCCGCGGCGGTCCCCGTCAACAGCGTGCGGCGCGAGATGTTATGGTTGGCCACGTCAAATCCCTCCCTCTGATTCATTTTCTTTGGGAGGGATACTAACGGCCGTGCCACGCCTGCCTAGTCCTAATCTGGGGACTCAGGGACGCACGGCAGGCGTCTCCATCGGCAGGCCGCGCGCCCGCGACATCAGGTAGAGTTCAAGCGCGACCAGCTCGGGCGCGCCGTAATCATAGGCCTGGGCGCGTACGCCGGTCATGCAACTGCGCAACCTTCGCTCGATCGACCCCAGCGTCTGCCACTCCAGGCGGTAGAGCGGATAGCCGGTCGGCTGCCCTTGCGTGATCGGCGCGCCCGCAAGACGCTTGTCGAAATTGTCGTCGTGGCAATTGGTGCAGGCGAGGTTGAGCTGGCCCTCGCGCCGCATGAAGAGGTCGCGGCCCTGCGCCACGAAAGGCTTCAGTTCCGGATCATCGCCAGCCGTGATCGCGACGCCACGGGACTGGTGTGCGACGAAGGCGGACAGCGCCAGGAGGTCGCGGCTCTCGTAGGGCAGCGCCGGCGCCTGCTGATGATTGGCACGGCAGAGGTTGATGCGCTGGTCGAGGGTGACGGGGCGCGCCAGCGCCTTGTCGAAGGCCGGATAGCGCGCCGCGATACCCTTCATGCTGGTCGTTGCATCGCCATGGCAGTCCGCACAGGCCTTGTCGGCGCTGCCGGCCTTCTTCGCCCAGAGCGCCTCGCCGTCGAGCACGAAAAGCATGCCCGGATTGGACGTGTCGTCATCCTGCATCGCGCGCGTGTCCGGCCCCATGAACGAATAGCCGGAGCGGCGCGCGTCCGGCGGAATTTCGCCGGCGAGCAGGGCAGGGGCCGCGGCCAACAATGTTGCCGCCGCTATCGCGCGCCAAAAGATCATTCGACCGTGATCGAGGCCGATGCGGTCGACGAATAGCCGTTGTCGCCGATCCATTCGAATTCGAACTTGCCGCTCTCCTTCGCGACCGTGAAGAAGGAGAGGTATGGGTTGGCCGCGATCGCCGGAAACAGGTCGGCGCGGAAAACTTCGGTGCCATTGTAGCGGCACGTAAAACTCGTGATGATGTCGCGCGGCACCAGCGCGCCGTCCGCGGTGTGGCGGAAGCCGGTCTCCATGATGTGCGAGGTCAGCGTGCGGATCTCGATGACATCGCCGCGTTTGGCCTTTGCCGGAACGTTGATGAGCGCGGCCATCAGTTCATCTCCTCGGTACAGGCGGCCAGCGTCACGACGATGTCGGCGGCGACCTGCCAGAACGTGTCATCGGACATGCGTGCGATTGCCACCACCTTCTGGGTGTCGGCCAGCCGCATGCGGGTCGAGACCTGGGCGCGGCCGGAGGAGGGGTTGAGATAGAAATTACCGATGTTCGGCTGCGGGTTCTTCTCGTTGAAGACGTGGATGCTCTTGACGTAATCGGTCGCCGTCATCGGGCTTGCGACGCTCACCGTCACCGGCACGGTGTTGCCGTTCTCGACCAGCGGCGGAATGTCGAGCTTGACTTTGCCGGTGTGAATCTGGGCTTCGCCGACGACGTTGCGGATCGCGGTGCTGAGCATCGCCGGCGTCGCTTCCAGCGGTCGCAACGTGACGATCGGGATCGTCCCGGCGACCGTCGCGCCGCCTGCAATACTCAGGAATTGTCGTCGCGTGGTTGGCATGAAGCTAGTTCCGAAGCGTTACAAGAAAGGCCACGATGTCTTCGATCTCCGCGGCGGATAATATCGGCTTGCCGGCAAAATTGCGCCCGACCCGGACCAGCCCGTCGTTGCGATAATAGGACGGCATGATGGTCTGCGGGTTGTAGCGCGATGCATCGACCAGCCGCAGCCGCAACTGGCCAGCCGACCACCAGTTCCCGGTGCCGGTGAGATCGGGTGCGAGGTCACCCTGGAACCGCGCCTCCGGGAACGGACCGGAATGGCAGAGGATGCAGGTCGTGGAACGCACCACCACCAGCGCGCGTCCGCGCGCGGGATCGGCCGGCGCGCCCGTGAGCGGCTCGGGGATGGTGTCACCGATGATTTTGTAGCGCACGAGCTCGTCGGCTCTTGCGCCGCAAGCCAGGGCAAGGCCGGCGGCGATCAGCGCCGCGATATGAAGGAATGCTCTAGCCAAAGGTGTCTGCCGTGATGGTTTGAAACCAGCGCTCGGCTTCAGCCGCCTCGCGGGCGCGGAGCTCGCGTGGTGCATCGACCGGGCTGGTCGCGCCGCCTTCGACCTCGGCAAAGATGTCACCCCTGGGCTGGTAGTTGCCGGCGAGCGAGAAGCCGTAGCCGGGCGCGGCGGTTGTATAGCAGACGCCGGTCAGCCGCGGCGTCTCCGGCGCGCGGCCCACGAACAGGTTGACGATGGCGGCGGCGCAGGCCTTGCCCTGTGCGCTCGCGGCCGAGGCCGATTTGGGAATGCCGCCGCCGAGGCAGGCATCGCCGATGACGTGGATGTTCGGGACGAGCTTCGACTCGAAGGTCACGGGATCGATCGGGCACCAGCCGGTCGCATCCGCCGCGCCCGCGATCTCGGCGATGCGGCCGGCGCGTTGCGGCGGGATGACGTTGGCGACATCAGGCGTGTAGTTGCCGAACTCGGTGATGATGGTCCTTGTCGAAGGATCGACCGAGGTGACGCGACCGCCCTGCGACAGCGCGATGCGCTCGATCATGTCGCCATAGAGCTCCTTCCACGCCTTCTCGAACAGCCGCTGCTGCGAAAAATTGTCCTTGGCATCGAGGACCAGCACCTTCGAGCGCGGCTTCTTCGTCTTCAGGTAATGCGCGATCAGGCTGGCGCGTTCGTAGGGCGCCGGCGGGCAGCGCGAGGGATTGGCCGGGATCGCGATGGCGACCGTGCCGCCGTCCGCCATTGCCTCCAGCTGCCTGCGCAGCAGCAGAGTCTGCGCCCCGGCCTTCCAGGCGTGCGGCATTTTTTCGGATGCCGCTTCGTCATAGCCGGGCAGGGCCTCGAAATGGAAGTCGATGCCAGGGGAGAGCACGAGACGGTCATAGGGCAGCGCGACGCCGTCGGTCGTCACGACGCTGCGCCGCTGCGGCTCGATTGTGGTCACGGCCTCGCCGATCACGGTGATGCCCTCGGCGGCGAGCTTGTCATAGTCGAATTGCTGCGCGTCGATCTCACGCAGGCCCGCAATCACCTCGTTGCTGAAGGGGCAGGAGGTGAAGACCGCGTTCGGTTCGATCAGGATGATTTGCAGGTTTTCCTGCGCGCGTTTCAGCGCGCGGGCGCAGGCCGCGCCGCCAAAGCCGCCGCCGACCACGACGATACGTGCTGCCGATTGCGCACGCAGGACCGATGGCCGCGCCAGCGTTGCGGCGGCCGCGGTGATGCCGAGCACGGCATTCCGCCGTGTCACCGGGCGCGTGGTCATCAGGATCATCCAGGCAAAAATGCCGCGGCGGCCGTTGCAGCCGCCGCGGCGTTTCTCAGGCGAAGGTGATGTTCTGGTCGCGCAGCGGCACCGAGCGGATGCGCTTGCCCGTCGCCGCGAAATAGGCGTTGAGCACCGCCGGCGCCGCGACGCCGATGGTTGGCTCGCCGACGCCGCCCCAGAACCCGCCGCTCGGCACCATCACCGATTCCACCTTCGGCATCTCGTTGATGCGCATCGAGTTGTAGGTGTCGAAGTTGGTTTGCTCGATCTTGCCGTCCTTGACGGTGCAGCCGCCGTAGAACAACGCGGACAGGCCATAGACGAAGGAGCCGGCGATCTGCCGCTCCACCTGCGCCGGATTGACGACGTAGCCGGGATCGGTGGAGGCGACGATGCGATGCACCTTGATCTTGTTGCCGTCGGTCACCGAGATTTCGGCGGCGCCGGCGACATAGCTGCCATAGCCCATGACCTGCGCAATGCCGCGATAGACGCCCTGCGGTGCCGGCTTGTCCCAGCCGATCTTCTCGGCCACGGCATTGAGCACCGCCAGATGCTTGGGATGATTGCCCATCAGCTTGCGGCGGAATTCGAGCGGGTCCTGGCCTGCGGCCTGGGCCAGCTCGTCCATGAAGCATTCCATGTAGATCGCGTTGTGATTGACGTTCACGCCGCGCCAGAAGCCGGGCGGAACGTGCGGGTTGCGCATCGCATGCTCGATCAGGAGGTTCGGCACCGAATAGCCGAACGCGGCTTCGCCGGACTGGGCGACGCCCTGGAATGCGGCCGGATCCATACCGTTCTGCAGCGCTTCGGGGCGCAGCGAGAACAGGATTGACTGCCCGGACAGGCGGTAGTGCAGCGCGACCAGATTGTTGTTGGCGTCGAACGCGCCGGTCATCTTGCACTGGGTGATCGGGTGATACCTGCCGTGCGCCATGTCTTCTTCGCGCGACCACAACAGCTTGATCGGCGTGCCCGGCATCTGCTTGGCGATCATGACCGCCTGGCGGACGTAGTCGGTCTGGCCGCGCCGGCCGAAGCCGCCGCCGGGCATCACCTTGTACATGTCGCACTTCTCAGCCGGCAGGCCGGAGGCCTCCAGCACCGCCGCGAAGACGGCCTCGCCGTTCTGCGTGCCGCACCAGACCTCGCATTTGTCGGCCGTGTAGAGCGCGGTGGCGTTCATCGGCTCCATCGTGGCGTGGTTCTGGTAAGGGTAGTTGTAGACCGCTTCGACCTTCTTCGCTGCGCCGGCAATCGCGGCTTTGACGTCGCCGTTCTTGTTGCCGACATAGGCCGGCTGCGAATCGTCGAGGCCCTCGGCCAGCCACTTCGCGATCGACTCGCTCGAGACCTTGGCATTCTCGCCCTCGTCCCAGACGATCGGCAGCGCTTCCAGCGCGGTCTTGGCGTGCCACCAGGTGTCGGCAACGACCGCAACCGCGGTGTCGCCGACCTTGACGACCTTCTTGACGCCTTTCATGCCGGTGATCTTGGCTTCGTCATAGCTCTTCAGCTTGCCGCCAAACACCGGGCAGTCCTTGATCGCGGCGTTCAGCATGCCCGGCAGCTTGACGTCGATGCCGTAGATCATCGTGCCGGTGGTCTTGTCGGCGGTATCGAGCCGCAACAGGCCCTTGCCTGCGATGGTCCAGTCCTTGGGATCCTTGAGCTTCACGTCGGCCGGCGGCGTCAGCTTGGCGGCGGCTTCGGCGACCTTGCCGTAAGTTGTCGTCTTGCCCGACGCCTTGTGGGTGATGACCCCCTTGGCGACGGTGCATTCGGAGGCCGGCACCTTCCACTCATTCGCGGCGGCCTCGATCAGCATCACGCGCGCGGTGGCGCCGCCCTTGCGGACATAGTCTTGCGAGCTGCGGATGCCGCGGCTGCCGCCGGTCGAGAAATCACCCCAGACGCGCTTGCGGGCGACGCTCTGGCCGGGAGTCGGGTATTCGGTCGTGACCTTCGACCAGTCGCATTCGAGTTCCTCGGCGACCAGCTGGGCGAGGCCGGTGAGCGAGCCCTGGCCCATCTCGGAGCGGGCGATGCGGATCACGACGGTGTCGTCGGGCCTGACCACGACCCAGGCGTTGACTTCCGGCGAGCCGTCGGCCGCGCGGACCGCGGCGGGGCCACCGAAGGGGAGATCGAGCCCGATGGCGAGGCCGGCGCCGACAGCGGCGGTGCCGATGACGAAGGCGCGACGGTTCATCTTGGGAGAAACATGCTTGTTCATGGGGCGGCTCCTCAGGCGCTGGCGATCGTGTGGATCGCTTCGCGCACCTGCTGGAAGGTGCCGCAGCGGCAGATATTGGTGATGGCTTCGTCGATATCGGCGTCGGTCGGCTTCGGCTTTTCGGCGAGGAGTGCGGCCACCGCCATGATCATGCCGCTCTGGCAATAGCCACATTGCGGAACGTCCTTGGCGATCCAGGCTGCCTGCACCTTGTGCAGCGTGTCGCCGGATGCGAGCCCCTCGATCGTGGTGATCTTCTTGCCTTCGGCCTCGCTGACCGAAATCCCGCAGGAACGGATGGCGACGCCGTCCATGTGAACGGTGCAGGCGCCGCATTGCGCAATGCCGCAGCCATATTTGGTGCCGGTCAGGCCGGCATTCTCACGGATCGCCCAGAGCAGCGGCGTATCCGGCTCGACGTCGAGCGTGAAGGTTTTTCCGTTGATTGTTAGGTTTGCCATCGCAAGTCCCCTGATTGGCCCAATCCACCGATCGGACTCAGGGCGCAATGTGTCTGGCAAATTGGAACTGTTCAAATCAATAGTCCGAGGGGTGGCCAACAGCGAGGCTGGCATGCGCGGGGAAGAATGTCGGGAGCGCGGTGTTGCGTTGTGAACGGCGGTGCAAATCCGCAGCCTTTGGTCGCATCGAATTCGTTTGACTATCTGAGGGTATTGTACAACCTTTGGTTTGATGGATCATTAGTCCATCCTAAGGGAGAATCGCCATGGGCCGCATCGTCACGATCGATCTCGAAAAAGTTCTCGCGTCAGGTAACGATCTCAAAGCCAAGTCACCGTCCGGACTCACTACCCACGCCGATCTGCTCAGCCTCGCCAGCGACGTCAGCAAGGACCCGGTCTCCTATCTGAGCAGCGTTGGCGTACAGCTCGACGACCAGACGGCGTCGATGCTGCGGAACAAGCTGGCCACGCGTAGCGGCGGCGTACAGGCCGGTACGATCCATATCGACATCCTCTGATCCCGCATCTGCAGATCACGATGGCCGGCTGACCGGTTCGCCGGGCAGCCGGGATATGGGGTCGTCGGCCATGGCGTTCGGCGCACAATTTTTATCCGATTTCCGCGCGGCCAGGGTGACGCCTACCAATCTCGTTCTGAACGTCACTCTGAAATGCCCGCTCAAATGTTCGCATTGCTGCTTTTCATCTGACATGTTTCACGGCGGGCACCTGTCCGCCGCGGACGTTCATCGTTGTATTCAGCAGGCCGCACAGATCCCGTCGATGGAGATCATCCATTTCGTCGGGGGTGATCCGATGCTGCATGCGGATATCGTTGCCGACGCCGTGGCACTGGCCGCGTCGCTGGGCTTGCGCGCGGGCATCACCACGAGCGCGTTCTGGGCCAAGTCGCCCGCGCGCGCAACGGCGGCTGTTCGGCAATTGCGCGCGGCCGGGCTCACCGAAATGACGTTGTCTTACGACGATCCCCACGCCGAGTTCGTGCCGCTGAATTTCATTGCCAACGCGGTCGCCGCTGCGCGCGAATGCGGCCTGCTGCTTCGGATCGCCGTGGTGGTCGAGGCGGGTTCGAAGATCACTGCCGCCAGCCTGCGCGCCGATCTCGGTCTTCAGGACGAGCCCGGCATCAACATCTATGAGACCGTCGCCAACTCGACCGGTCGCGGCGACGGCACGGACGAGGACACGCAGGCGGGCCGCGTTCACCACGCCTCCGCCTATCGCGGTCCCTGCGAGTCCGTTCTCCACACCGTCACGGTCGATCACGAGGGCGGCATCCGGCCCTGCTGCGGCGTGCTTCCCCATTACGACTCGCTGAAGGTGGGCCACATCGCGAAGGAAGGGATCGAAGCCGCGATGCAGGCGGCCGCGGACGATCCGCTCTACAGATGGATCAGGCTGGAGGGACCCGTCGCCATCCTCGCCGCAGTCACGGCCGCCGATCCCGTGCCGATGCGCGTTGAGGATTTCGACGGCATCTGCACCGCCTGCGACCGCATCTTCCGCTCGCCAGAGCTGCTGGCGCGCGTGCGCGAAGCCGCCGAGGCGCGCCACGGCCAGATCGAGACCTGCGAGATCCTGCTGGACGGACAAGCCGCATCTGCCAACCTCGTGGCCGCACAATGAGCGTCGATGTCCTCTTCTGCTCGGCGCCGGTGATGTCGGTGGTGCGGCCGTCGGCGGCGCTCGGCCTGTTGCAGGCCTTGCTGCGGCAGAAGGGCATTCGGGCCGAGACGCTCTATCTGAACCTGCTCTTCGCCGACCGCATCGGGCTCGATCTGAACGAGCAGCTTGCGGAGAAGTTGCCGAGCCATCTCCTCGCCGGCGATTGGCTGTTCGGCGATTGCCTGGGCACGCGGCCCGGACGGCCGCAGGCGCAGCGCCACCTCAGCGAGCTCAGCGCCGCCATAGAGCGCAAGGGGCTGGACCAGCTCTACGAGATCCGCCGCAACCTGATCCCGTCCTTCGTGGCGGAAGCGGCCGACCGGCTGCTCGAACGCACCCCCAAGATCATCGGCTTCACCTCGATGTTCGAGCAGACGGCCGCTTCGCTGGCGATCGCGGCCGCGGTCAAGGCGCGTGATCCGTCCGTCGTCGTCTGCTTCGGCGGCGCCAATTGCCATGGGCCGATGGGCGCGGTGCTGCTGAAGAACTTTGCGCAGATCGACTATGTCTTCAACGGCGAGGCCGATACCGTGTTCGGGCCGGCCGTCGAGGCAATCCTGCGCGGCGAAGAGCCTCGCGGCCTACCGGGATGCCTGTCCCGCGACCAGCCGGCTGCTGGCGCAGCAGCCGGTCCGACCGCGATGGATGCGCTGCCGATCCCCGACTACGCCGACTATTTCGCGCAACTGCCCTGGATGTCTGAAGCTGCGCGCGTGCGTCCCTCGATTCCGTTCGAGTCCTCGCGCGGCTGCTGGTGGGGGCAGAAGCACCATTGCACGTTCTGCGGCCTCAACGGCGAGGGCATGGCGTTCCGGGCCAAGTCGGCGCCGCGCGTGCTCAGCGAGATCGAGACCCTGCATGCGGAGTTCGGCATCGGCCGCTTTGCCGCGACCGACAACATCCTGGGCATGTCCCATATCGAGGGCGTGCTGGGCAGGCTCGCCGAACGCCCGGCGCACGGCTTTCGCTTCTTCTACGAGATCAAGGCCAATATGGACGAGGCGCAGCTCGAGAAGCTGGCGCTTGCCGGGACGGTCTGGTTGCAGCCCGGCATCGAGAGCCTGTCGGATCCGGTGCTGCATCTCATGCGCAAGGGTGTGAGCGCCTTGCTCAACCTGCGCCTGCTGCGCAATTGCCGCGAGCTCGGCGTCGGGCTGGTCTGGTCGATCCTGTACGGATTTCCCGGCGAGCCACGCGACGCCTACGACGCCGTCGCCAAGATGGTCCCGCTGCTCGAACACCTTCAGCCGCCGGTCGGCTGCGGCCGGATCCGGCTCGACCGGTTCAGCCCCAATTTCGAGCGCGCCGCCGAGATCGGATTCCGCAACGTCACGCCGATGCCGGCCTATGGCGCGATCTACGATGTCCCTGACGAGGATCTCTTCGATCTCGCTTATTTCTTCGAGGGCGACGCACCCGATGCCGCGCGCGAGCAGGATCTGGTGTCGCTCAAGGCCGCGAGTGCGGCCTGGCGTGCGCGCTGGTTCGATCAGCCCTTTGCGCCGCAATTGACGATGACGGCGGTCGGCACGGCGCATCTCGTCAGCGACACCCGGGCATGCGCGCTCCAGCCGTTCTATTGTCCGACACCGGCCGAGATCGCCGTGCTCAATCTGCTGCGCAATCCCTGCACGCGACTGAGCGTCATTGAACAGCTTGCCGATCGTTTGGATGCGGCATCAGTCGAGGCCGCACTGGATGCGATTCTGGCGCGACGGTTTGCGATCGAGATCGACGGCAGAGTGTTGTCGCTCGTCACCGAGGCCGGCCGCGAGATTTTTGACGCCGACGCCCGTGCCGAATTTCCGCTTGGATTCGTTTTGCCACGCGAGCGTATCGCCCCGCCGGAAGAAAACGGGTTGCACGTGGCCCTGATGAACGCCAGCGATGAACCGGCAGGCCTCGAACGGGTGCAGCCATGACCGTCGAAGTCCGCCCCCTCGGCGACAAGTGCAACATCAAGTGCCGCTACTGCTATCAGGAGGGCATCCGCACCGCCGGCAACGTGCCGACGCGTTACGATCTCGACGCGATCATGGCGACGCTGGACAGATTGGCGGAACCCTTCAGCCTGTTCGGCGGCGAGATCATGCTGACCCGCCGGCCCGATCTCGAACGCCTGATGCAGCTGGGCTTCGACCGCCATGGCGGCGTCGGCATGCAGACCAACGGCACGCTGATCGAGGAGCGCGACATCGAGCTCTTCAGGAAATACCACGTGCGCGTCGGCATCTCGATCGACGGGCCGGGACCGCTCAACGATGCTCGCTGGGCCGGCAGCCTGGCGGCGACGCGGCGTGCGACGGCGCGCATCGAGGCGGCGATCGAGACGCTGTGCCGGGAGGGCATGCCGCCAAACGTGATCGTGACGCTCAACCGGATGAATGCCGCGCCGGCTCGGCTCGGCGTGCTGTGCGAGTGGATCGGGTTTCTCGGTAGCCTCGGCGTGCGCAAGCTGCGCCTGCACCTGCTGGAGCAGGACGAAACGGAAGGGGGCGAGGGTCTCGCGCTCACCGCGCAGGAGAACCTTGCGGCCTTGAGGCGACTGCGCCGGCTCGAACAGGAGCTGCTGTCAGTCCAGTTCGACATCTTCGCCGAGATGGCCGCGATGCTTAGGGGCGATGACGCGCAGACCTCATGCGTCTTCCACGCCTGCGATCCCTATGCAACGCGCGCCGTGGTGGGCGTCGAGAGCGATGGCCGGCTCGGCAATTGCGGCCGCACCAACAAGGATGGCGTGACCCATCTGCGTGCCGGCCGCGAGGCCTTCGAGCGCCAGCTCTCGCTTTACCGGACGCCGCAGGCCGATGGCGGATGCGAGGGGTGCCGGTTCTTCCTGGCGTGCAAGGGCAATTGTCCGGGCACCGCGATCGACGGCGACTGGCGGATGCGCTCGATCGATTGCCCGGTGTGGTTCGGCCTGTTCGAGGACATCGAGACCGAGCTTCAGGCGAACGATGAGGTCGCGATCAGCCGGTTGGAGCGCCGGTCCGATCTCGAAGCGAAGATGATCGCCGCCTGGTCGATCGGCGACAATCCGACCCTGCATTCGTTGCTCCAGCAGGCGGACGCACCATGACGTCCGCCTGGCCGACCTGCTGGCTGACCTGGCCCCGTCCTCCGCTCGCGGCCGCGCCGCGGGAGCCAGCCGTCGCCAAGGCAGCGACTCAGCGCATCAGCTTCACCGGACCGCAGGCGCGCGCGCTCTGGCAGCCGCGTCTGGATCGCCTCAGGCATGCGGCGCTAGCGATCGAATTCGAGATGGTGCGCCGGAAGCGCATCCCGGCCACGCTGGTGTGGACTGGCTATGATGGCATCGACGCCCTGACCGAGCGGGCGCGCGCGATTGGCCTGGAGGCCAAGCCGGTCAAGGCGTCGCTTGGCTATGCCGTCGACTGGCCGCTTGAGGCATCGATCGCCGAACCGAAGCGGCTGCTCGACTATGCGTTCCTGATCGGCGCCGCGCCGCTCGACACATCGATCGCCGAGCCGGCGGCGGACGGCCAGGAGCAGGCGGCGATACGGTTCGGCTATCCCGCATGCTGCGCAAGATCCTGGGCGGACCATCTTCGGCGTGGCGGAAGCGATCCGTTGGCCGGCATCCTCGCGCGCGAGGAGAAAGCGGCCGTGCCTGCCCATGTCGCGCTCGCGGTTCTGGGACTGGGGCCGGTGAGACACGGGCCTTGTTCTGCGGACTGTTCCGCTACGCGCGATCGTTCGCGTGAGTTCATCGATCTCGGCCGCCAGCTGGGATTGGCCGCGGAAATGAGTTGGCTCGAAGAGATGGCGGATTGGACGGTGTGTGCGTCGTTTGTCAATGGCGTTGCCGAGATTGCGACGGCCACCTTCCGCTGCACATGGCTGTCCGATGAGGGCACACCGTCGCATCGGCGGCCTCGTCAACGCGCGGCGGCGACGCACCTGGACAAGCGAAAGGCCGCAGCGGTCGAGCCCGCGGACAGCGCCGATATCCTCACCGAACTCGGCGGCGGATTTGAAGCGGCCGGTTTCGAAAACCCCTTCGCCATGCGCTCGCGCTTCAGCACGGTGGTCTGGGAGCAGACCGCTGCGCTGCGCCGCGCGGGATCGGCCGTGCATGTCGGATGCGGCGATGGATTGCTGCTGGAATTGATCGCGCAGACGAGGCCAAAGCTGAGATTATACGGTGCCGAGGAAGATGCCGCGCTAGCTGAAGCCGCGCGCCGGCGCCTCGGTGCGTCATTGCCGGTACTCGGCGGGACCAGCATCGCGGCGATTGCGGCGCTGTCGCGTCTTGCACCTGATGGCGTCGACCTCGCTTTCGTCGATGCGGAACGGCTTGGCGGCCGCGAACCGCTTGCCGCTGTCCGCGCGATCGCGAAATCGGTGATCGTGATCGGCACCGACCGATCGCTGCACCGGCTTGGGGATATGGACACCCTTGCGGCATCGATGGGATTTGCCTTGCTGCCTGGACGCGCAGGGCGCGTCTCCGCGGCCCTCTCGACGACGAGTGGTCGTCCGCACTGACCGGTTCGAAGGAGAGATCGCCATGGACGCGACGTCGATTGACTGGGAACGCACGGCACGACCGCAGGCCGACGGCCACGATACCGCCGTCGCCCTCGGCCTGATCGACACCGAGCCGACGCCGTGGCGGCCGCTGCCGCCGCAGCGTCCCCCGGTGAACGGTGCGCCGGCCATTGCGGATGGCAGGGTTGCCCTGCGCACGGAGGATCCGCTGCTGCCGGCGCCGCGGTTTGTCCCCGACGCGCAAGCCATCCGGGCGCTGGAGCAGGCGCTGCACTACGTCCGCCGCTGGCCGCTCGCTGCGAAACAATGGCCTGATATCGTGCACACCATCCAGTGCTATCACGACACCGAGCAGCCGACCGAGGGGCCCGGTCGGCTCGGCTCGGCCAGCCACTCGGTCGACGCGCGGTTCGGCGTCATCGGCCTCACGGTCAATTGCCCGCTCGCGACCGCGCAGGCGATCGTCCATGAAATGGCCCATCACAAGCTGAGGGCATTCGGCGTCGCCAACGAGAATGCGATCCGGATCATCAGCAATCCGCAGGACGAGCTCTATCCCAGCCCGATCGTGGTCGACCGGCCGCGTCCAATGACCGCAGTGCTGCACGCACAATATTCGTTCATCCACGTCACCCAGCTCGACGTGCACATGCTGGAGCAGGAAGACGACCCGCAGGTTCGCAGCGACATCCGCGCGCTGCTCGCGCGCAATGCGTCGCGGATGGAGCAGGGGTTCGAGACGCTGCGGCAGCACGCCCGCACCGATGCGGCCGGCCGGGCGTTTCTCGGCGCGTTCTTCGCCTGGTGCAGCGACGTCCTGGCGAGCAGCCGGAAGATGCTTGCCAGCGAGCGCGGCTGATTGCCCGCTCTGCCCAGGACCGGGTTCCAGCCCTAAACGCCAGATACGCGGTTTGAGACGACTTTCGGCTGTGATTGCCGGTTCCAGGCCCCGTCGGCGCTGCATTGCGGCGACAGTTTGTCCTTTTTACCGGGGTGCAAGACGAACGCGCTCTGGTACACTGGGACGAAGCAAAAAGGGATTCCATGAACGTACCGCAGCGTTGCAACGTATTGATGCTCTATCCGCTGTTCTTGGCGGAGTCGTTCTGGAGCTTTGGCGAATCCTGCGAGCTGATGGGTGTGAAGCGACCCGCGGCCCCCCTCGGCCTGATCACGGTGGCCGCGATGCTGCCGAAGGACTGGACGGTCCGGCTGATCGACTGCAACACCCAGCCCCTTGGTGACGAGGATCTCGCCTGGGCCGATGTCGTGTTCACCGGCGGCATGCTGCCGCAGCAGGCCGATACGCTGCGCCTGATCGAACTCTGCCGCGCCGCCGGCAAGCCGGTGGTCGTCGGCGGACCCGATCCGACGTCGAGCCCCCATGTCTACGAACGGGCCGACTTCCGGGTGCTCGGCGAGGCCGAAAGCGTCATCGACGAGTTCATCGCGGCCTGGGAAAGCGGGGCCCGCGCCGGCGTCTTCACTGCGCCGAAATTCCAGGCCGACGTAACAAAGACGCCGGTGCCACGCTTCGATCTCCTGAAGTTCGAGGACTATCTCTACCTCGGTGTGCAATATTCGCGTGGCTGTCCGTTCACCTGCGAGTTCTGCGACATCATCGAGCTCTACGGCCGTGTGCCGCGCACCAAGACGGTCGAGCAGATGTTTGTCGAGCTCGAGACGCTCTACCGGATGGGCTACCGCGGCCATCTCGACTTCGTCGACGACAATTTCATCGGCAACAAGAAGTCGCTGCGGCAGTTCCTGCCCCAGCTCGCCGAATGGCAGCGCGCGCACGGCTATCCCTTCGAATTGTCCACCGAGGCCTCGGTCAACCTGGCCGACGATCCCGAGCTATTGGAGCTGATGGGCGCGGCCAATTTCTTCGGCATCTTCGTTGGCATCGAAAGTCCGGACCCTGCAACGCTGGTCGCGATGCGGAAGAAGCAGAACACGCGGCGCAACATCGCCGAGAGCATCCACAAGATCTATGCCGCCGGCATGCTCGTCACCGCGGGTTTCATCGTCGGCTTCGACACCGAGAAGGTCTCGATGGCGGAAGCGATGATCGATTTCATCGAGGAGGCCGCGATTCCCGTCGCCATGGTCGGCCTGCTCTATGCGTTGCCGAACACGCAGCTCACGCGCCGACTCGAGCGTGAAGGCCGGCTGCATCCGGGCCACGATCTGGCGCCGACCATCGGCGCCGATCAGTGCACGGACGGCATCAACTTCGATCCGGTCCGCCCGTTGCGCGACATCCTGACGGACTACAAGCGGGTGCTGGAGCACATCTACAGCCCCGCCGCCTACGCAGGACGCGTCGACCGCCTGATGACGCTGCTCGACCGATCCAGGCAGCGCCCCGAGCTCGCCGAGGGCGACATCCGCTCGCGGGTCGGGGCGATGGAGACGGTGCACCGCGTTGTCACCGCCCTTCCCGAAGCGCGCGGGCCGCTGTGGCAGACCTTCATGAACTGCGCCAAGCGCGACACGTCATCGGCACGGATCGCGGTGCAGATGATTGCCGCCTATGCGCATCTCGGGCCGTTCTCGCGCAAGGTCATCGAAGCCATCGACGGGCGCCTCGCTGCGCTCGATGACGAGACGGTCATCCCGACCGCTGCGACGCTCGACACCACCGCAGCCCGGCACCTGGCCTGAAGGCTTACTTCACCGCCAGCCGCAGGAAGCTCATCACGCTGCCGAGCGCGGCAAAGCCGGCGCCGAGGGCCAGCGCGACGGTTGCGCCGTCGTGGCCGGCAAGCGCAAAGCAGAGGGCGGCTAGCGCCGCGCCCGTGGTCTGGCCCGTCAGGCGTGCGGTCGCGACGATGCCGGAGGCGCTGCCGCTGCGGTGCGGCGGCGCGCTCGACATCACCGCCTTCATGTTCGGTGCCTGGAAAAAGCCGAACCCCATGCCGCAGATCACCATCCGCCAGATGATGTCGGGAATGGCAGGATTGGACGGGAGCATCGCGAGCAATGCCATGCCGAGGCCGAGCAGCACGAGCCCGATGCCGCCGAGCAGGCCGACCGCGTGCCGGTCGGAGAGGCGCCCTGCGATCGGCGCCATGATGCCGACCACCAGCGGCCAGGGTGTCATGAAGAAGCCGGTCTCGACCTGCGAACGCCCGAGCACGTCCTCGAAATAGAACGGCAGCGAGACGAAGGCGAGGCCCTGCACGGCGAACGAGCACACCGCGGTCGCTGCCGACAGCGCGAACATCGGCCGGCTGAACAGGTCGATCGGCAGCATCGGCGCGGGATGGTCGGCATGCCGGCGCGTCAGGATGAAGCCGAGTGCGAGGGCCGTGATCAGCTCGATGCCCACGACAACAGGCGACAGATTGTGCGCGGCGCTGCCGATTCCCGTGATGAACAGGCCGAGGCAGGCGGACGCAAGGACTGCGCCGAGGAAGTCGAAGCCATGATCGGCGCGCGGCGTCTTCGGCAGCATTGCAAAGCCGATCCCGATCGCGACGAGGCCGAAAGGAATGTTGACGGCGAACAGCCAGGGCCATGGGCCGACCGCGAGAATGGCGGAGGCGATCGATGGACCGATGGTGAAGGCGGTCGCGACCACGAGCGCGTTGTGGCCAAAACCGCGGCCGAGCATCCGGCCGGGATAGACGAAGCGCACCAGCGCCGTATTGACGCTCATGATGCCGCTGGCCCCCAGGCCCTGCAGCGTGCGCGCGACCAGCAGGCTGTCCAGCGACCACGCCACCGCGCAGAACAGCGAGGCGATGGTGAACAGGATCAGGCCGCCGAGATAGATCCGCTGGTGCCCGACGATCTCGCCGAGCGCACCGAGCGGCAGCAAAGTGGCCACCAGCGCGATCTGGTAGACATTGACCACCCAGACCGATTGCTCCGGCGTGACGTGCAAATCGGCGGCAATGGCTGGCAGCGCGATATTCGCGATCGCGGTGTCGAGGGAGGCCATCGCCAGCGCGGTGAAGATGGCGGCGATCGCCCAGCGCCGCTGCGTGGCCGGAAGGCCGTCGGCAATGGGATGATCGGGCTCGCGCGCGGCGGCAGGTAACGTGATTGTCATTGCCTGGCGCGTTGCTCCGGCGGCGTGGTGAAAGGGGACTTTCGGCATGTACTACGCCGAAGGCCGCTTCCACAGGCATATGCTTGCATGCTGTGTATGCGCGAAGGTGAGGCGATGCGGCCGGCGGCTGGCGTATGATTGCGCCAGCTGCTGCAATCTTGGGGGATCACCATGCAAATCGTCGTTCTGCCCGGTGACGGCATCGGACCGGAGATCACGGCCGCGACATCGGGCGTGCTGCGTGCGGCCTCCGAGCGCTTCCAGCTCAATCTGCGGCTCGAGGA
The DNA here is from genome assembly GCF_052114925.1 of Bradyrhizobium sp. 2TAF36. NCBI lineage: Bacteria > Pseudomonadati > Pseudomonadota > Alphaproteobacteria > Hyphomicrobiales > Nitrobacteraceae > Bradyrhizobium > Bradyrhizobium sp. 2TAF36. Next base: position 21,387 of record NZ_JBFRFR010000050.1, read on the forward strand.
GCACGCGGTCGGGCATGCGAGCCTGAAGCTATCAGGCACGACGGTACGCCCCGAGCTGCTCGACATCGTCCGCGCCGCCGACGGCCTGATCCTGGGGCCAACCGCGACCTTTGACTTCAAGGACGAGGCGCATGGCGAGATCAACCCGTCCAGGCACTTTCGCAAGAGTCTCGACCTCTACGCCAATGTCCGGCCCGCGCGCACCTATGCGGGGCGGCCCGGCCGGCTCGGCGAGTTCGACCTCGTCGTCGTGCGCGAGAACACCGAAGGGTTTTACGCCGACCGCAACATGGAGCAGGGCAATGGCGAGATGCTGGTCACGCCTGACGTCGTGATCTCGCTGCGCCGGATCACGCGCCTCTGCTGCGAGCGTATCGCGCACGCCGCCTGTCGTCTGGCGATGAAGCGGCGGAAGCATCTGACCATCGTGCACAAGGCCAATGTGCTGAAACTCGGCGACGGCATGTTCCTCGACATCTGCCGCACGGCGGCGAAGGGCTATCCCGGCCTCGAAGTCGACGACATCCTGGTCGACGCCATGATGGCGCATGTCGTGCGCAACCCCGATCGCTTCGACGTCATCGTCGCCACCAACATGTTCGGCGACATCCTGTCCGATCTCACGGCCGAGCTCTCCGGCAGCCTCGGCCTCGGCGGCTCGCTGAATGTCGGTGATCGCTTCGCCATGGCGCAGGCCGCGCACGGCTCGGCGCCTGACATCGCGGGGCAGGACGTTGCCAATCCGGTCTCGCTGATCCTGTCGACCGCGTTGCTGCTGGCCTGGCACGGCGAGAAGAGCGGCGCCGTCCGCTACGAGGAAGCGGCGCGTGCGATCGAAGCCGCGGTGGCGAAAGCGATCGGCGAGGGCAGAGCGACGCGCGACGTCGGCGGCAAGCTCGGCACCATCGCGGCAGGTGCTGCGATCGCGGAGATCTTGCAGGCGGAGTGAGCCATCGTCGCGGATGCCTGCGATTTTTTTGGGGGCCAACATAAAAACTCGAAAAACAACCCCATGCACAGTAGCAGGCTCCTTGATCGATAAGGGATTTTCGGAGCGCGTCGCGACGACCTTCGTGACAGTGATCACGTTGACCCGTCGGGCAAAACACTGGCATGATGCTATCGTGCCAGCGGTCGGGGACAAGGGCGCATTCTCATCATGCGCGACGTCCGTTTCCTGACGTCCAGTGGCCCGTCTCCTCTGGCCCGCTTGAGCCAGATCAAGACTCACCCCGCGGCGCCGCCGGACCTTTCCATCAACGCATCCATGGAAAGGGCGGCCCATATGACAACCCTGCTCAGGGAAATCCGGGATACACCTCTGCTCTGGATGCTGGTCTTCGTGCCCATCGTGCTGGTGGCGGACGCGGTCGCCCCGCATTCCCACACGCTGCTGTTCGTGCTCGCCGTGCTTGCGATCGTGCCGCTGGCGGCGCTGCTCAGCCACGCCACCGAAGCGGTCGCCGCCAGAACCGGCGATGCCGTGGGTGGACTGCTCAACGCAACGCTCGGCAATCTGACGGAGCTGATCATCGCCATCACGGCGCTGCGGGCAGGCGAGTACATGCTGGTGAAGGCCTCGATTGCCGGCGCCATCGTCACCAACGCGACATTCATGCTCGGCGCCTGCCTGCTGCTCGGCGGCCTGCGCTACCACGTGCAGGAGTACAACCGTGCCGGCGCGCGCCTGTCGTCCGGCCTGTTGCTGATGGCGACAGTCGCCCTGCTGGCCCCCTCGGCAGTCGCCGACCTCGAGCATTTGCCGCAGGACGGAGGCGTCATTCACAAGCTTAGCGTCGGCATTTCAGTCCTGCTGATCGCGGCTTACGCGCTTGGCCTGTGGTTCTCGCTCGGGACGCACAAGGAATTGTTCGCAAGCGCCGATCACGGCGAGCAGGAGGAAGCGCACTGGCCGATCGGGCTAGCCGTTGGGACGCTGCTGGCCGTCACCGTGCTGGTGGCGCTGGTGAGCGAGATCTTCGTGGAATCGGTGCAGAAGGCGGCGGAGACCTTCGGCATGAGTCCGGCTTTCGTCGGGTTCATCATCGTTTCGCTGGTTGGCGCCGCTGCCGAATTTGCAGTTGCCCTTGCCGCTGCGCGCAAGGACCGCCTCGACATGGTCGTCAGCATTGCGCTCGGCAGCGCCTCCCAGATCGCGCTGTTCGTTGCACCCGCGCTCGTGCTGCTCAGCTATGTCGTGGGACCGACGCCAATGAACCTTCAGTTCTGGCCTGGCGCCGTCACCATGGTGATGATCGCAACAGTCACGGCGACCTTCATCACCACCAGTGGACGCTCGGCATGGTTCGTCGGCGCCCTGATGATCTTCATTTATGCGGTGTTTGCGCTGACGCTGTATGTCGTCCCGCCGGCGGGCGAGGGATGAGGTGCACTCGCCCGCGGGCACAGGGGTGAATTGGCTCATCGGAGAATGGCGGCCCGTGGCGAGCCATCCTCCGAAGCGGCGAATACGTTTCCCGCTAGTAGGCCCAGTAGCTGCCGGTGGGCGGGCAATTGTCGCCGCCGTAGCCATAGCCGTAGTTGCCGCCGCCATAACCGTAATACGATGCGGCCGGGTAGCCATAGCCATAGGCGGGATAACCGCCAGAGTAGCCACCGTAGTACCCGCCATAGCCGCCGTAATAGGCGCTCCGCGCGATTGCGCCGCCGACGACCGCGCCGGCGACCACACCGTAACCGAGGCCGCGATAGCCGTAGCCGCGATAACCCCAGCCGCCGCGGTAGCCCCAGCCGACGCCGCGATAGCCGTAGCCGCCGCCGCGCCAGCCGCCGACCCAGCGCACTTCGGTGGTGGTCTGATCGACCATCGATTTCATCGTCGAAAGATGCGTCGGGATCGGCCCGGCCTGAGCGATTGTGCCTGATAGCAGGGCGCCGGCTCCGGCGAGAACGAAGGTACGCAGGGAATTCGAGGATGTCATGATCGATCATCTCCTTGGCTTACGGGCGGCGCTTTCTGCGCGGCCGTACCCATTCCGGGATGGCAATGCCGCGGCGGGTTTGATCCAGATCAAGCGTCGACGGCGTATCCGGCCTGGACCTCGACGGGATCAATGTGCGATGCCGTCGGTAAGCACGCGCAGGCTCGTGGCGGGCGACTACTTCAAGTCGACCGTATCTTCCGCGATGATTTCTTCGTCGAATCCGGTCGTCCGCAACACGCGTACCGCGGCACGTTTGGCGCCGGCGAACTGATTGCGATCGACGTCCACCTCCGGGGTGGGACGACTCACTGCGATCGTGTCCCACGTCGACTTGTTGTCCGGCTTGACCTGGACCGAGTAGGTTACGCCGGCGACGGGCTGCAAACCGCCGAGTTGGTCGATCCTCAATGGCCGCCGGCTGGCTGCTGCAGCCCCGGCAAGCTCAAGTCCGAAGGTGGCGCCTGCGGTCGGCCCGGAGGGTGCCGCCCCGGCCTCGTACCGGCTGATCTCCTTCCCCTTGAGCTGGAGGCTTACCGACTTCATGCCGCTCACCCGCGGAAGGTCCGCCTGAATCAGACCGACTTCGTTCGGCCGGTCGGGTTCAGCAGATGACCGGCGGATCACGACTGGCTCACGGTAGACTTCCTTGCCGGTGCCGTCGTAGGCTACGAGTTCCACGTCCTTGTCGGTGGCGGCGTCCGACGCGATGGTGGAGACCGACGGGTTCACATACATGATCTTGCCGTCACCAGCGGTCTTGTTGATGGTGGCGACGACGTGAACGAATGATCCGGTCTTGATTTCGGTCTTCATCGGATCCTCCTAGGCGACCGGCGGACCGAKGGCGTCCTCTTCCAAAAGCCGGGTCATTATCGCCTGGTAAGTGTACGCCGATAGCCACTGGTTGTCTGCATAGGTCATCACGTCGTGATATGTGAGCCCCGGCAACGCAGCGGCCGGCAGGCCGAGTTCGTGATCCCCGGTGTCGACACCGACATATTTGTTGTCCGGCTTGCTGATACAGCCGTTCTCATAAGGGAATGTCGGATCGCTCGCGTCCTGCGCGGCGGGGGGAAATCCCGGATGAAACCGGCCGAACGTATGTCCGAGTTCGTGAGCACCGTACCAGTCGGCGTACGACGCGTCGCGATCGCCGGCAAATCCGTTCGGCACGCCCGCGGGTCCGGAAGCGACGGTGTCCGGCTGGGGCGTGCCCGGAATCGCGAACGCCTTTCCTCGCATGAAGTTGTTGGACGCGTTATCGTCGACGAGACCGTAATAGTGCGTGCGCGGGTCGACGCCGCTGCTCACCTCGCGGCTTCGCAGCGCGGCGATCTGGGCATTGGCGAGATCGACCGTCGAGTCGTCGAACGGTGCGGCAAAATCCGCGTCCACCACCATGTGGGACCATTCGAGCGCGGCGACAGGATAGGCGCGATTGAGAAACGACCTGAGATACGAAAAGTGGACCGCAGCGGGTGTGACGGTCGTCGTGCCCGCTTTGTATCGAAGGCCGATCACCCGGATGCGCAGCGGCGGCGCCGCCGCGAATGTGACGGGCGCGATGTTGAACGCCGCCGCCGGAAGGTCGCCGCCTCCGGGCTGAAAGATGCGGCTGATGCGCAAGTTGAGTGTGCCCGCGCCGATGGCCGCGGCCGGCAGGCGGAAGTTCAGGCTCTTGTCGATGTCTTCCCGCTGTTCGCGGAGACTGAAGGGCGAGCCCGGGTCTACCCGAAGCGAGTTGAGGGCCGGGAGGAACGTGTCGCCTCCGCCGCTCCGGCTCCACGCAATTTCCGCGGTGATCTGACCGGGCTGCGACACCGAAGTCGGCTCAAGATAGAGGCGAACGAGCGTCGCCTTATCGGCGACCAGCGGCACCGAATTCGTCACGTCCTGAACGCACTGGACGATCTCGACGCCGCGCACCTGCACGCCGGTCTGCGGCTGAGCGAGGCCGAGCGGGCGGCGCTTGCGAGGTTTGAGTCTGGGAACGCCCGAGCCGCGATGCACGCACATCATGCACATGGTGTTGTTCCGGCTTTGATGACCCGTAACGCGAGCTTCGCTTTGTCGCGTGGACTTTAGGTCTACATTGATACTATACTACTCGCTATAATTGAACAAAGCCAACCCTGCGGATCGGTCATTTGGACGCAGCGCGGTTGACATAGCCTGTTGTCGGAGCCGGTTGCGAAAGGCCCCCGCACAGCAAGTTCTGCGGCGAATTATTTGCGCGGAGGACGTTCGATGCTGCATCGCTTTCAGTCGCGTGGGCTCGGCGCGGCAGCTGCTCCGCAGAGCACCGCGCCGCCACGTTCGGAGTTCGAGCCGATCGAGGACATCCGCGCCTCGTTCATCGACAAATTCCAGAGGCGGCGGATCGAGGCCGGCGAGAAGCCCGCCGCCCTGAGGCGCAGCCTGAACGGACAGCCGATCGACGAGCCGGACCATCCGCGCTGATGGCCTCGCGGCAAGTCTCGTGCGACGCCTCCGTTTTTGGACAATCCCTTTTGATATCGAGGTCAGACGATGATCGATCCAAACGCAATTGCAGCGTTGAAAGTCTATCCGCCCATCGGCGTCGCCCGCGTTGGCAACGCGCAAGGCGCCGGCGACTACGTCATCGGCCCCGAGATGATCGGCGGTGCGTCGACCTTGCCCGGCACGACGCCGGAACAGCCGGCTCGCTTTGTCGAGGACTTTCGCACCGCGAACGGAGAGATCAAGCGGCAAGCCGCGCGCTTCCGCATCTACGCCCACATGAAGGACGGCAGCGTGCAGGAGGTGACCGCTGCATCCGCGAAGATCGAGTGGCGCGTCTGCATCGCAAACCTCAAGGCCGGCTGGTACGAGTTCAACCAGGCAATGGACCTCGGCCCGCTGAGCCAGAACGCGTTGCAGCGAAATCGCGAGCTGGTTTTGCCGGACGCCAGGTGGAAGCTCGACATCACGCCAACCCCGCGAAGCATCGCGGGGCAGGGGGCTGGCCCGATCAGGCTGGACGATGGCGCGTTCTGGGCTTCGCCGGTCTATCTCGGCGAGCTTCGTACCGATGAGGAGGGGCGGCTGATCTTCCTCGGCGGCAATGGAGTTTCGCGGCCTTTCCGCAAAGGGACCCGGCCCCTGACTTTCGCCAACAATCCAGGTTGGCACGATGACGTCAGCGACGGGCCGGTGCGGGCGCAAGTGACATTTGCGGGGCATGCACCGATCGATGCGGAGCCCGGCTATGTCTGCGTTACGCCGCCGAATTACGCGCCGGGGCTGTTCGGTCTCGTCACGATGGACGACGTGGTGCGGGAAGTGTTCTACGACAAGGGCTGGATTCCACGACCGGTCAAGACCTCGTTCGTCAACGACGTGCAACCAATCTTTCAGCGCCTGACCGGACTGCAATGGGTCAACCACGGGCTCTTCGTCGTTCATGGTTTTGGCTCGCCGCTCGACGCGCAGAATGCGCAAGTCCTCGCCAAGCTCAACGACGCGTCTGCTGCGAATGCGGCGTGGCGCGCGGCCGTGCTGGCGTTGTTTCGCGATCCAGGCGCGAGCGGCGCACTGATCGAAGATCAGATAGCGCAGGTGTTCGGCGATGCGGTCGACCAATTCTTCGAAGGTCCGCCGAAGCCTTCGAATTCGCTGCTTGCCGTGACGAAGACCCAGTACGCGCACCTCAAGCGCTGGGCTGCTGGAACATTCGACGCCGACGGGCCGTCGCACCAGCCGCCGCAGGCGCAGGACTTCGATGCCCTGCCTCCCGAGGTCCAGGTCAAGCATCTCGAGCGCGCATCCTTGCACGATTGTCTCGGCGGCCCATTCCATCCCGCGATGGAGATGACATGGGTGATGCGGATTCCGCTGATGTGGGCATCGGCGTATCGGCTGAAGGTCCTGGCCGGTGAGCAACCAGCGCGGCAGGACTTCGGGGGTACTCTCACTCCGGCGGTCTGCACCGGCGCGAATGGTCCGCACGATGGTGTCGCAGCCGGCTGCCTCACCCGCTTCCTTGGCGTGCCGTGGCAGACTGATCATACCTCGTGCAATTCGGCGGCCGACTACTTCCCGTCGACGTTCCTGTCGATGCCGACGTTCTGGGGACCGCGTGCCCCGGATCAGGTTCTGGCAGACGGAAACTATCTGCGTGCGGCCGCCATCGCGCCTCTCGGCCAGGCGACGCAACAGCAGACCTTCAAGCACCTGATGAACCGGGTCGACTGGTTGCGCGACATCCGCGGCAACGATTACTATGACCGCCTGTCGAACATGATTGCGGAATGGTCCGAGCTCGGCATGGTGTTGCCGGTGAAGAACGCGCCTGCATCTCTGCCGGTGCAGGATCTGCGGGTCGAGCAGGGACGCCGCGACAGCAGCGGGCCGATCGATGTCACGGCCGATCCGAAGTACCACGCGGTCGAAGACATGGAGAGCCTTTTCTTGCCGCAGACGACGGCAGGCCTGGCGCAGCGGCGCGGTGCACGCAAGACGGCTCCCCCGCCGAAGCGGACCTATCGCCCGGGCGAGATCTGACCTTGGACGTGCTGCGCACCGACTGTCTCGTGGTCGGCGCGGGGCCTGCCGGCTTGACCGCCGCACGCCTGCTGGCCCTTAGGGGCCGCACGGTCATTGTCGCAGATTCCGGCGTCACGCCGACGACGCGGCTTGAGCTGCTTGCTCCGGCCTCGCTCGTCACTGTCGCGGCGGTGGGACTTGAACATCTGCTCGACGATCCGGCGATCGCCCGAGCCTGTCTCGGGATTCGACGAACACACCGTTCGGGCGCGTCGGACTACGAGGACTTTCTGCGTCATCCCTGCCGCGTCGGGTATGTGGTCGATCGCGGCCGTTTCGACCAGCGCCTTCGCGACGAGGCTGTCGCCGTCGGGGTTACATTTTACGGGCTGCGCGCAATCGGCGTCACGCCGGACCGCGGCGTTATCTGTCGTGCGAGCGATAGCGCTCGGACGAAGCTCGTCCTTGCGGAGATCGTTGTCGATGCAACGGGGCGCGCCGCCGCGATTGCGCGGCGCCGGGGCGCGCGCGTGGCCGCCCGGGATCGCATGGTCGCCGAACTGGTCGAGGATGCGGCTGACGGCGCGACGGCCGGTTCCGCATCGTGGCTCGAATACAGCAGCGATGGACCGACCTGGTCTTACCGCATCAGTGGGCCGCGAGGGCGTGTGCAGACTTGGCGCATTCGCAGATCCGGCACACCGGCTGGAGATGCGCTGCTCAGCGTGGACGCGTCGGCTTGCCTCCTCTCGGAGGCCGCGGGCGAAGGTTGGATTGCAGTGGGCGATGCGGCGATGGCGTTCGATCCGATTGCCTCTCAGGGGCTGTTCAACGCATTGTCGTCCGCTTTGGTCGCGACGGGTGCGCTGTTGTCGGCTGATCGGCTGAGCCCGACCTCGGCGCGATTGTATTCCGACGCGGTCGCCACAACATTCCTTCACTGCGAAGCAGGCCGTATCAGCGTCTATGGCACCATGCCTCCGGCGCCGCAGTCATGGGCCGATCCGGCAAAAACGATCGCGCAATGAAGCATGATTTCGCAGGCCGATCGGGCTCCGAAGCCCGCTCCACGCTTTTCGGGATGATCCTCTAACCCTGCAGCCGGGGAACGAGACGTGTCGCGTTCCGATGGCCGATCGCATCGAGATCGTCTGTCGAGAGGCCAAGCTTCTGCAACTGCGCGAACTGGCCAAGGCTGAAGTACGGATAGTCGCTGCCATAGGTGATCTGCGAGGCGGGCACGAGCTTGAGCAGCGCGGCCATGGACGGCGCGAAAGTCGCATTCGCGGTGTCGTAGTGAAGCCGGCGTAGTTCGCCTTCGATTCCGTCCGGCGCAAACTCCTTCAGGTCGGGCCGCGCCCCATAGAATGAATTGATGCGCCCGGCCATCATCGGTATCGTGCCGCCGGCGTGCGAGAATAGCCATTTGATGTCGCGGTGGCGGGCGAATGCGCCGCTGAGCAGAAGGCTCGTCACGGTCCGTGTGGTGTCGTGCGGGACTTCGATCACCGCCGGGAACGTGCCGACACTGAGCGCGCTACAGCAACTCGCGACCAGCGGATGCACATAAACGACCGCCTTGCGACGGTTCAGCTCCTCGAACACCGGCCTGTAAGCGGCATTGCCGAGCCATTTGTCGCCGTAGCTGCTTTGCAGCCCGATCCCGTCCGCCTTCAGCGTGTCGAACGCATATTCGATCTCCCTGAGCGTGGCATCGACGTCCTGCATCGACAAGGTCGCGAACAGGCCGAAATGGCCCGGATGGTCGCGCATCATGTCCGCCGCGTACTCGTTGCAGGCGCGCGCGAGCCGGCCGGCTTCCGCCGGCCCGAGGTCGAACCACACGCCTGGCGTGGAGGCGACCGACAGGATGCCTGTGCGTATGCCATTGCGGTCCATGTCCTCGACGAGCTTCTCGCGGGTCCAGGCCACCTGGCCGGGAAAGTGCGGCTGCTTGCGTGCGTCTTCGTAGCCAAGCCAGAGCTTTTGATACTCAGGCGGATAGAAATGAAGGTGAGTATCGATCAGCGCCGGCTTGGTCTGTCCGTGCACCGCAACGGCGGGGACGGCCGCGGCCAGGCCAAGTGCACCAACGCCCGCGAGGAAGCCGCGGCGCGACGAGGGCGGGCCGTAGCAGGTGGGGCAGGCGTGATGCCCTCGAGATTTTTGATCCCATTTGTTCATGTTGCACGTCTCCCGTGACGAACTGGCAAAGCCAAGGCCTGTGGTGCTTCTATCGGCAGAACGTTTCGTCCCTCCGCTGTCTGTGGTGCGGCCGCAGCGGGGCAATGATTGTTGGGGATTGGAATACGCCGATTTTTCGTCGCCGAACGATGCCTCGCGTCACGCCTGTGCATCGCCGCCGCAACTTTGTGTGAACGCCTCTCCAATTCTCCCGCGAGATGCTCCCTGATGTCGCGAGGTTGACCCGTCGGGCGAAACACTGGCAAAATGCGATGGCGGCGAAGATTTGCGATGACCGCAATCACTTTCAGTGAGTGGATCGATGAAGTCTGACAGGGATGGCATCAACCTCGCGGCCAAGCCAAGCGGAACGGGTTGCGCGGAATGCTCGGCTGCTGGCGGATGGTGGTTTCATCTTCGCAGATGTGTCGAATGCGGTCACATCGGCTGCTGTGATACGTCACCCAATCAGCATGCAACGAAGCATAACGCGGCGACGGGTCACCCGATCATCACGAGCTTCGAGCCGGGCGAACGGTGGTTTTACGACTATCGCACGGGACAGCCCTTCGCGGGCCCGAAGCTGCAAGGCCCGCACGCGCATCCGTTGGACCAGCCGGTGCCCGGGCCGGACGGCGCGGTGCCTCCGGACTGGCAATCGCTGCTGCATGAATAGGTCGCAGCCTCTGGCAACTGGTCCATAGCAGACGAGCGCGTTTAGCAGCGGGGCTGCTTCCGGGCATCGCGCGTGAACTCACGGGCGGACGTCTTGCGCGAACTCTCGGCACCCGTGAATCCCCCATTGGAACCCTCACTGGTGTCCGTGACGCCGGATCAGCGACATTGCAAATGCAACGCGATCCTCGCGAAGATGAAATTCTCACGCAACGTAGCATCGAGATATTGCCCTCCCGACGTTCTGCAGGAGCCTCATTGCGCGTGAGGACTACAGATCGTTTGCATCGATCGCCGCCGCCTCAGCCGGGCCTTCGCGGATATCGAAAGGAGAACGCCTGTGCAGCCTGCTCTCGACCATCCTGCTTCCACGCCATATTGTTCTATGCCTTCACCACCGACCGACATCGAGGTCACGAGAAGGGATGACGGCACCCTGATATTGCGATCGCGGATTATGCTCGCTGGAGTGAGCGGGACGATTTGCGCATACCTTCCCCACTGGGCTCAGGAAACGCCGGACCGCGTCTTTCTCGCGCAACGAACCCGCGACAATGCATGGCAGTCGATCAGCTATGGCGAATTCTGGTCTCGAGTGCGCTCGGTCGGGCAGGCGCTGATTGATCGGGGTGGCGCAGCGGGCGATACGCTGGCCATCCTGTCCGGCAATTCGATCGAGAATGCGGTGATCCAGTTCGCCGCGATGTCGATCGGTCTGCAGGTTGCGCCGATCTCGCCAAGCTACAGTCTTCTGCCAGGTGGCCTCAGCCGCATCGAAGACATCGCGAAGGTCCTCACGCCGAAGTTTGTGTTTGCCCAGAAGGCGGATCCCTTCGTGCAAGCCCGTGCCATCCCCGGCTTTGCGCAGGCCGAATGGATAACGGCGGAAGAGGCGGCGGATACCACGCCGCTGTCGGAGCTATCCGCCGCGACACCGGGTCACGCGTTTGAGGCGGCGTTCGCAGCACTCGGACCGGAGACCGTCGGCAAAATCCTGTTCACGTCGGGATCGACCGGCTCTCCCAAGGGAGTGATCAATACCCATCGCATGATGTCGAGCGTGCTGCAGATGGCCGCTCAGGTCACGCCGGTCTCGCAGCCCCTGGTTCAGATCGAATGGCTGCCCTGGCATCATACCATGGGCTGCAACGTCATACTGAATGGGATTCTGAAGAACGGCGGCTCTCTCTATATCGACGATGGCCGACCGACGCCCGAAGCGTTTCATCGAACAATCGCCAATCTGCACGACGTCTCTCCGACGGCCTCATTCAATGTCCCAACCGGTTACGCGTTGTTATGCGCCGCGCTCGGCGAGGATCCAGACCTGAGGCGGAAGTTCTTCCATCGCATCGACAGAATGATTTTCGGGGGCGCGGCGATCCCGGCGGCCGTAATGGCAACGCTTCAGGAATATGCAATCGAAGTCCGCGGCGAGCGAGTTCCGATTTTGGCCGGATACGGCGCCACGGAAGCCGGGCCGACCATCTGCGTGTCTTATCGACCGTGCGAAGCGCCGGGAGAGATCGGCTTGCCGGCACCCGGCATCGAACTCAAGCTGGTTCCGGCGATGGACGGTTACGAGGCGCGGGTCCGTGGCCCGAACGTCATGCCCGGTTATTTCGGATTACCCGAATTGTCTGCGGCGGCATTCGACGAAGAGGGCTTCTATCGGGTAGGCGACGCGGTCTCGTTCATCGATCCCGCCGATCTCTGCCGCGGCCTGAGGTTTTCCGGGCGTCTCTCGGAGAATTTCAAAATGATGACAGGCACGTGGGTGCTCGTCGGCGAGCTGCGTGCCGCCATCCTGGACCGGATGGGCGGCGTGCTGCAGGATCTGGTCATCGGAGGCGAGGGCCGCGATTCTCTCGTCGCGCTGGTATGGCTCAATCCGGACCGTGCAAGGCGACATGCTAACGGCGCAGCAGGCGCGGATTCCGGTGACACCCTTTCATTGGATTCCGGCGTTCGCGCATACGTCCATCGGGTCTTGACCGAGCATAACCTAGCGGCAGCGACCAACGCGCGGATATCGGCCGTTGCCATCCAGATCCAGCCGCTGTCGCTCGCGGCAGGCGAGACAACGGACAAGGGCTACATCAATCAGCGCGGGGTCCTGAAGAACCGTTCCGCCATTCTCGACAGTCTCTATAGCGGAGCAGCCTCGCCGCACATCATCCGGCTTGCCTCTCATCCACGCGCGTTGTCGACGGCAGGAAATGCAGTCACGTCGACTGATGCATGACCAGAGAGCCCGGCCGCCGACCTTCCGAGCGTGTTTCTTAAAGGGACCGCCTCTGCGTCATTGACGGCGGCGACGCCAGTAGATTTGGACGAGTGTGCGGCGAACGCCGCAACCCCAACGCGCCGCCGCGGCGATGCCGCAGCCGGCCCTGCCTTTCATTCAACCCGCGAAGCCCAAATTCTCACCATTGGCCTCGGCTTGCTCATTTCGGCGGCTTGGAATATGTATAGACATGCGGTCCATCATCGCGGCCGCAACATCACGTCAGTCAACACCGAGGTCGGCCCCGATGTGATCCTGGTGGACGAGCCGTTCGGCCCGTATGGTGATGCAAAGCGATCTCCAGACGTTGTCGATGGAAGCCGGCGCCACCGCTAGGTCCAAAGTCAGAGCGCAAAATAGACGGTCATCGCTGTAACGATCAGGCCCAGCACAACGGCGAGCACCAGTTCTGTCTTGATGCCGCCGGCGGAATGAGATTGTGCGTCGTCAATCATTCGGCCAGTCCTGATGAAGCGAAAGAGCGAAATCACGATGATTGCGATCCCGATCGCGATCAGCGCGAGGCCGTCATAGTGACTGAACGCTCCCGTGAAGCGATCGAATTGCAGTCGGGACCCGATCTCCGTCCTGTTGGCTTCAGCGATAGTTCGGACGAAGAGGTTGAATTTCTCGACGACAAAGCCAAACGCGATGATTGCGATGCCCGTCCTGACCCAGGCGAGAAAAGTCCGCTCGTTTGCCGCGTGGTCTGAGTATCTCTCAATCATCGAGACCTCTCTGGTTGCTGTCGATGGGGTTCGTCGCGCGCTATTCCCGCAGGAGCGGAGCGGCGGGGCGCAATGTATGCGAAGCCAGGGCAAGCCCTCAGAACTGATACCGCCGCAGCCCCCCATCCACCGGGATCACCGTCCCCGTGATGTACCGCGCCACCGGCGACGCCAAAAACACCGCGAGCGCTGCCAGATCCTCCGGCTCGCCCCAATAGCCGACCGGGATTTCTTCTTCGGCAAAGCGCTCGCGATAACCCGGCGGATAGTTGCGGCGGATCTGTTCGCTCATGATGCGGCCGGGCGGGATGCAGTTGATGGTGATGCCGTGCTCGCCGATCTCGCGCGACAGGCCCTTGGCCCAGGCGTGCACGGCGGCCTTGGCGGCGAAGGCGGCGTTGAGTCCCTCCGGCTCGGACTTGCCGGTGATGTTGACGATGCGGCCCCATTTGCGTTCGATCATCTGCGGCAGCAGCGCATGCGCGATGCGGCGGTAGCTGGTGAAGTTCAGCGCGATCGCCTCGTCCCATTTGCTGTCGGGCGCATCGACGGGAAGGGGGCGGCTGCCGCCGGCATTGTTGATGAGGATGTCGACATGGCCGAGCTCCTTTTGCGCAAAGGCCGCGATGTTCTCCGCGGCGTCCTTCGCCATCACGTCCTGCTCGAACGACGTGATCAGGCCGGAGCCGACTTCCTTCACCAGCTCGGCAAGGAGATCAGTGCGCCGCGCCACGCCGACGACGCGGACGCCTTCGGCAGCCAGGCCCTTGGCGATGGCGCGGCCGATGCCGATGCTCGCTCCTGTCACGACTGCGGTTTTCGATTTGAGCCCGAGGTCCATGGTCACACGCTCTCTTGTTTGCTTTTTGCTTCTTGTCGTTCGTTTCCTGCCCGTCCCGCCGGCTTCGCGAATTGCCTGAGCGGGACGAGCAGTGGTAACCAAGAGCCTCGACGAAGGAAACACGAAAAAGAAAAGGCGTTGAGCAATGGTCTGGGATCCGCAGCAATACCTGAAATTCTCCGGCCATCGGCTTCGGCCCGCCGTCGACCTCTTGATGCGGATTCCGGATTTCGCCCCGCGCGCGATCGCCGATCTCGGGGCAGGGGCCGGCAACGTGACAAAACTGATCAAGGAGCGCTGGCCGGACGCGACCGTGACCGGTGTCGAGGGCTCGGCCGAGATGGTGGCCGCCGGCCGCAAGGCGGCGCCGGATGTGGAATGGTCGCACGAGGATCTCGGCCATTGGCGCCCCGCCAGGCAATACGATTTGATCTATTCCAATGCCGCACTGCACTGGCTGCCCAATCATGCGGCGCTGTTTCCGTCGGTCATGGAGAAGGTGACGCCCGGCGGCATGCTTGCGGTGCAGATGCCGCGCAACTTCCTCGCGCCATCGCATGTGCTGATCGGCGAGACGGCGCTGAACGGTCCGTGGCGGTCAAAGGTAGAGCATCTCGTTACCCCGCCGCCGGTCGAAGGGCCGGCCTTCTATCATGATTTGCTCGCGCCGCTTTCCCAGAACGTTGACATCTGGGAGACCGAATATCTGCAGGTGCTCGAAGGCGACAATCCCGTGAAGGAATGGACCAAGGGGACCTGGCTGACGCGCTATCTCGACATCCTGCAGGGCGACGAGAAGGCCGCGTTCGAGGCCGCCTATGGCGAGCGGGTGGCGAAGGCCTATCCGAAGAATGCGGCGGGGCAGACGCTGTTTCCGTTCCGGCGTCTGTTCATGGTCGCCCAGCGCAAGGGCTGATCGCACCGCCGCAATGCGACATAAACCGTTCGCAACCCGGGACTGGAAGCGGGTCCCGGGTTGCGCGGACAACAGCCATCAAGCTAGCTTGCCTGCGGCAAATTGGGCTTAGGTCTAGTTGTTCGGGTGGTGGATTGCTGCCACTACTGGGCTGCAAACCGGGCTGCAAAACAAAAAGAACCCGGTTTTAGAGGTTGTTGGGAGGTTACTTCATGCGCAAGCTGCTTCTTGCGGTCGCCGCCGCAGCTATTCTTGTGACCCCAGCGGTGGCACAGGCCCAGAGCCCGATCGTCATCAAGTTCAGCCACGTCGTCGCCAACGACACCCCGAAGGGCAAGGGCGCGCTGAAGTTCAAGGAACTCGCCGAGAAGTACACCGACGGCAAGGTCAAGATCGAAGTCTATCCGAACTCCTCGCTCTACAAGGACAAGGAGGAGATCGAGGCGCTTCAGCTCGGTTCGGTGCAGATGCTGGCGCCCTCGACTGCGAAATTCGCGCCGCTCGGCATCAAGGAGTTCGAGGCGCTCGATCTGCCCTGGCTGTTCAAGGACGACGAGACCTATTCCAGCGCGATGAAGGGCACGATCGGCAAATGGCTGTTCCAGAAGCTCGAGGCCAAGGGCATCACGGGGCTCGCCTATTGGGACAACGGCTTCCACATGGTGTCGTCGAACCGCGCGTTGATGAAGCCTGAGGATTTCAAGGGCCTGAAATTCCGCATCTCCGGATCGAAGATCGCCGACCAGTATTTCCGCCTGATGGGCTCGATCCCGCAGATCATGGCGTTCTCCGAAGTCTACCAGGCGCTCCAGACCGGCGTGGTCGACGGCTGCGAAAACACCGCGTCGAACTACCTGACCCAGAAGTTCTACGAGGTGCAGAAGGACATCACAGTGTCCTATCACGCGCATCTGCAATATGCGGTCATCGTCAACTCGAAATTCTGGTCCGGCCTGCCGCCCGACATCCGCACCCAGCTCGAGAAGGCGATGGTGGATGCAACCGAGTACACCAACCAGATCGCGCACCAGGAGAACGAGGACGCGCTGGCCGAGATCAAGAAGGCGGGCAAGACCAAGCTGCATTATCTGACTGACGCCGACCGCAAGGCGTGGCAGGAATCGATGCGGCCGACTTATACATGGGCAAAGGGTCGGGTCGGGCAGGAGGTGCTCGATCTCGTCGCCAAGGAACTCGACGTCAAGATGAACTGACGCGTTTTCCGCAAGGACAATACGAACGGTCGGGAGTGTGCGCACTTCCGGCCGTTTCGCATCGATAGGGGGACTTTGATTTGCTTCGCGTGCTCAATCAGGCGCTCAACCATCTCGAAGAATGGCTGATCGCGACGCTCATCGCGGCTGCAACCGGGTTGATCTTCATCGCCGTGGTGCACCGTTACGGCGCAGGCGAATCGATCGTCCTCTCCAGATGGGCGGCTGCGCACGGGATGAACTGGCTCGCGACGCTGTCGATGGCGGTGTTCACCTTCCTGTCCGAGCTCGACCTGTCCTGGGCGCAGGAACTCTGCATCTACATGTTCATCTGGATGGCGAAGTTCGGCGCAGCCTATGGCGTGCGCACCGGCATCCATGTCGGCGTCGACCTGCTCGTCAACCGCCTGCCCGAACATTCGCGCAAGCACGTGATCCTGTTCTCGCTGCTGTGCGGCGCGCTGTTCACGGGCATGATCGCGGCCTTCGGCGCCTCCTTCGTCGCCGAGATGTTCAAGACCGGCCAGCAGTCCAATGATTTGGAAGCGCCGATGTGGTTCGTCTATCTGGCGATCCCGCTCGGCTCGGGCCTGATGTGCTTCCGCTTCCTCCAGGTCTCGTGGTCCTACTACTGGACCGGCCATCTGCCGCATCATGACGAGAGTCATGTCGAGGGCGTGGAGGCCGACGTCTCGCCCGCGCTGCATCCGCAGCCCGCCGGCGCGGCGACCAGGGCGGCCGCGCGAAAAGTGTCGCCGCTCGGCGTCATCCTGATCATGGCGCCGATCCTGATCTTCGCGATGTGTCTCGCCGAGAAGTTCGGCGTTGTGGTGCTGCCGCACTGGATGCGTGCCGCGACCGTGTTCGCGCTGCTGATCGCGCTGATGCTGACCGGCATCCCGGTCTCGATCGCGCTCGGCCTCACCGTGATGACGTTCCTGTTCACGCTGACCACAGTGCCGATCGAAGCCGTCTCGATGAAGCTCTTCACGGGCATCGAGGGGTTCGAGATCATGGCGATCCCGTTCTTCATCCTCGCCGGCAATTTCCTCACCCATGGCGGCGTCGCGCGCCGCATGATCAATTTCGCGACCTCGCTGATCGGCCACTGGCACGGCGGTCTCGGCCTTGCCGGCATCGTCGCCTGCGCGATGTTCGCGCTGGTCTGCGGCTCGAGCGTCGCGACCGTTGCCGCGATCGGCGCGATCGTGCTGCCGGAGATGGTCCGCCACGGCTATCCCATGCATTTCGGCGCCGGCATCATCACCGTTGCCGGCTCGCTCGGCATCCTGATGCTGCCGTCGATACCGAAGATCGTCTATGCGGTCTCCACCAATACCTCGATCGGCGCGCTGTTCGTCGCGGGCCTGCTGCCGGGCATCATGCTGACGACGATGCTCTGCATCGTCACCTGGTGGCTCGCACGCAAGCGCGACTATCCACGCCTGCCGAAGGCGAGCTGGGGCGAGACCGTCCGCACCTTCCGCGAGAGCATCTGGGGATTGATGCTGGTCGTCATCATCATCGGCGGCATCTACAGCGGCCTGTTCACCGCCACCGAGGCGGCCGCGATGGCTGCGGTCTACTCCTTTGTCATCGCGGTGTTTGTCTACAAGGCGATCAAGATCGTGGACGTGCCGCGGGTGCTGCTGCGCGCCGCCAACACCAGCGCGATGCTGCTCTACATCGTCACCAACGCGGTGCTGTTCTCCTTCGTGCTCTCCAACGAGAACCTGCCGGCGACCTTGGCCGACTGGATCGCGGCGCAGAACCTCGGCTGGGTCGGCTTCCTCTTGGTCGTCAACATCCTCTTACTGCTCGCCGGCAACTTCATGGAGCCGAACTCGATCATCCTGATCATGGCGCCGATCCTGGCGCCGGCGGCCAAGAAGCTCGGCATCGACCTCGTGCATTTCGGCATCGTGATGGACGTCAACATGGAGGTCGGCCTCTGCCATCCGCCTGTCGGGTTAAATCTCTACGTCGCCTCGATGATAGCGCGCATGCGAATAACCGAGCTCGCGGTCGCCGTGTTGCCGTGGCTCATCACCATGCTCGGCTTCCTCGTCATCGTGACCTACTGGCCCGATCTGACGCTGTGGCTGCCGCGGGTGCTGGGGATGCATTAGCCTATGCACGACCGGGACATGGCTAACGCGCGGTAAACCCGCACACTCAAATGCCATCGCTGTGCTGGGAACCCATTTTACGGGTCTGCGGTAGAAGCATGCCAGCGGATGGGGCTGGCATGTTCTTCAACAGAATGGAATCCGGACGGGCGTCGATTTCGGACGCCGTCTATATGGAAGTCATCACGGGCCTTCACGGCACGACGATGCCCACCATTCTTGCGGCCGCCTGCCAGGCGATGGTCGGTGCGATCACGACCTATGAGACCGGCGACATCGTGACGGCCGGCCTGACGGTTGCCGGTGTGGTGGTGGCCATTGTCCGCCTGTTCGAGATATTCGCTTTCCGTCGCCGCCTCTCATGTCCGCCGCAGCTCGGTCGGGCCGAGGCCGCGCGCTGGGAGCGGCGCTATGTTGCCGGCACCGTTGCAACGGCATCCGGTGCTCGGCGTGTTTGCCGCGCGCAGCATCGTGCTGGGTGATGCACTCTGTTCCGTGATGGCGATTGGCATCGGCTTCGGCTTTGGCGCCGGCGTGGTGGCGCGGCTGGCGCTGCGTCCCGTCGCGGCGCTGCTCGATCTCGTCGCAATCGCAGCGCCTGCTGCGATCGTGACCTTCATGCAACCCGATCTGCGCCATGTCGGGCTCGGGCTCCTCATCCTGATGTATGTGGCCGCGAGCTTCGAGATGGTGCGGCTGAGCTTCAATGCCTCGATCAACCAGATCACGCTCAAGCGGCAGTTCGAGCAGCTCTCGCGCCTGGACCCGATGACCGGCGCGTCCAATCGTTCGGTGCTGGCCACGGACCTGCCGCAGATGCTGGCGGCCGGGATGATTGCCGTCCATACGCTCGACCTCGACCGCTTCAAGGAGGCGAACGACCGGTTCGGCCATCCCGTCGGTGACGCACTGCTGAAGCAGGTCGCCGGGCGGCTCAAGGCGCTCGCCGCGCAGGATGACCTCGTGGTCCGGATGGGCGGCGACGAGTTCGTCCTGGTGCAGCGTGCGGCGGCTGATGCGGAAGCGATGGCGCAGCGCATCGTGCAGTCGATCAGCGCGCCCTATGATATCGACGGACAAATGATCGAGCTCGGCGTCAGCGTCGGCGTCGCCGTCGCGCCSGACGACGGGCGCACTGCCGAGGCGCTGTTGTCGCGCTCCGACAAGGCGCTATATCGGGCCAAGCAGGAACGCGGCGGCTATGTGCTGGCGCGGGATTTGCGGATGGCGGATGCGACCGCATCGGGCCAGACCTTGGCGGAAGAGCTCGCTGCGTAAGCCACGCGGACGGTGCACCCTCTCCCCTTGTGGGAGAGGGTGGCTCGCCGCGCAGCGGCGAGGCGGGTGAGGGGTTTCTCTCCGCACAAACAGTCTTGCGGGCGGAGATATACCCCTCATCCGGCGCTTCGCGCCACCTCTCCCACAAGGGGAGAAGGGAAGAGGCATCTCGCTCGATTTCGGCAGTCTCCTCCGATAGCAATCACCCGCGAGATGCGGTTAGATGTTCGCACAGGCCGGGAGGAAACAAGAATGACCAGCAACGAGCCGAAGGACGCAACACCCTCCGTCACCGCGCAGCATGATGCGATGCTGAATGCGCTGCCGTTTTCCGACACGCGGGATTTCGACGATGCCGCACGTGGCTTCCTTGGTACGATCGAGAATGCGGAGATCGCCAACCCGCAGGGGCGGACGGTGTGGAGCCTGAAGCCCTATGGCTTCCTCTCCAGCGAGACGGCGCCGCCGACCGTCAATCCGAGCTTGTGGCGACAGGCGCGGCTCAACATGCATCACGGCCTGTTCGAGGTGGTGCCCGGCGTCTACCAGGTGCGCGGGCTCGACATCGCCAACATGACGCTGATCGAGGGCGACAGCGGCGTCATCGTCGTGGACACGCTGACGTCGATCGAGGGCGCACGTGCCGCGCTCGATCTCTATTGCAGGCATCGTGGCCAGAAGCCGGTGGCCGCCGTCATTTTCACCCACACCCATACCGACCATTGGGGTGGCGCGCGCGGCGTGCTGGAGGAGGACGCGCTGGCAACCGGCGCCGTGCCGATCATCGCGCCGAACCTGTTCATGGAGCATGCCGTCTCCGAGAACATCATCGCGGGGCCGGCGATGCTGCGGCGGGCACAATACCAGTTCGGGCCGTTCCTCGCCAAAGGCGTGCGGGGGCAAGTCGACAACGGGCTCGGCAAGTCGATGGCGGCGGGCGCCGTGGCACTGCTGCGTCCGACCGACCTGATCATGGCGACCGGCGACAGGCGCGTGATCGACGGCGTCGAATTCGAATTCCAGATGGCGCCGAACAGCGAAGCGCCGGCGGAGATGCACTTCTTCATCCCGCGCTACAGACTGTTGAACCTCGCCGAGAACTGTACGCACAATTTCCACAATCTGCTGCCGTTCCGCGGCGCCGACGTGCGCGATGCGCTGGCGTGGTCGAAGTACCTCAACGAGGCCTTGCGGCTCTGGGACGGCAAGGCCGAGGCGATGTGCGGCCAGCATCACTGGCCGGTGTGGGGGCGCGAGCGGATCGGCACGATGATCCGCCAGCAGCGCGATCTCTACAAGTTCGCGCATGACCAGACCATCCGCCTGATGAACCACGGCCTCACCGCCGCCGAGATCGCCGAGACGATCCAGTTGCCGAAGAGCCTGGAGGGCGCCTGGCACGGCCGCGGCTATTACGGCCACATCCGGCACAACGTGAAGGCGATCTACCAGAAATATCTCGGCTGGTACGATGCCAACCCGGTCAATCTCGATCCGCTGCCGCCGGTGGAATCCGGCAAGAAGTATGTCGAGTACATGGGCGGCGCCGAGGCCATCCTCGCGCGCGCACGCAAGGACTTCGACAAAGGCGAGTTCCGCTTTGTCGCGCAGGCGCTCGGCCATCTCGTCTTCGCGGAGCCGGAGAATGAAGCGGCGCGTCTGTTGCTCGCGGATACGCTCGAGCAGCTCGGTTATGCCGCCGAGAGCTCGACCTGGCGCAACGCCTATCTGTTCGGCGCGCAGGAGCTGCGTCAGGGCATGCCCAAGACCCCGCCGCGTCCGCCAATGCCGCGCGAGACGCTGGCCGCGCTACGCACCGAGCAGCTCTGGGACGTGCTCGGCATTCGGCTCAACGGCCCCAAGGCCGAGGGCAAGCACATCGTGCTGAATTGGAGCTTTTCCGATACCGGCGAGATCTTCGTGCTCAACCTGGAGAATTGCGCGCTGACTTATACGGAGGGCGTGCAGGCGGAAGGCGCGGACGCCAGTTTCACGCTCGCGCGCGCAACGCTCGATGAGGTCATCGCGAAACTGACGAGCTTTCCGGAAGCGGTCGCCGCCGGCAAGATCAAGCTCGCGGGCAACCCGATGCGGCTTGCCGAGCTGATGGGCCTGATGGACGAATTCCCGCGCATGTTCGAGATCGTCGAGCCGAAGCGGGCGGTGGTGAGTTAGGGCGCCGCCGCCGCCACGTTCTTGCTGGCATCGCCCTCCGCACGCTCGCTGTCATCGCCCGGCTTGACCGGGCGATGACAGTATTCCTGAGACCGCAGTGCTTGAGCCGAGAAGTCGCGGAGTACTGGATGCCCCGGTCAAGCCGGGGCATGACAGTGTGTCGTGAGGTGAAAGCGGCCCTTACTCCGCGCTGCTCACCAGCTTGATCCGCGGCGCCTGCGCTTCCGTCAGGCTGCGATAGGCCGCGAGATAATCCAGCGCCATCCGCCGCGCCGTGAAGCGCTTCTCGAACTGCTTGCGGATGGCCGCGCGATCGAGTTGCGGCAGGCGCTTGACGACGCCGGCAGCGCTGATGATGTCCTCGACCACGAAGCCGGTGAGGCCCTCATCGATGATCTCGGGCACCGAGCCGCGGTTGAAAGCGACGACCGGTGTGCCGCAGGCCATGGCTTCGATCATCACGAGGCCAAACGGCTCCGGCCAGTCGATCGGCAGCAGGAGGCCGAGCGCGCCGCTCAGGAAGTCGGATTTCTCGTGGTCACCGATCTCGCCGATGAAGTCGACCAGCGGATTGTTCTGGATCATCGGCTTGATCAGCTCGTCGTAATAGTCCTGGTCGGCGCGATCGACCTTGGCCGCGATCTTCAGCGGGATGCCGCAATGCATCGCGATCTTGATGGCGCGGTCGACGCCCTTCTCGGGCGCGATGCGGCCGAGCACGGCGAGATATTCCTGCTTCGCCGGCTTCGGCGTCAGCAAGTTCTCCGGCAGGCCGTGGTGGATCGTCGTCACCCAGTTCGCCTGCGGCACCGGCCTGCGCTGCGCGTTCGAGATCGAGATGACAGGCATTTTCGAGAAGGTGTTGAACACGGGCTGATGCTCCGGCAGGTCGAGCCGGCCGTGCAGCGTGGTCACGAACGGGGTCGGCTGCCGGTGGAACAGGGACCACGGATAGTAATCGAGATGGAAGTGGAGGAAGTCGAACTCCTCGTCGTCACATTTCTGCCGCACGCGCTCCAGGAGCACCATATGCAGCGCGTTGGGATCGCGCACGGAACCGTCGAGACGAAGCGCCCGCGGCCAAAGTGCGTCGAGCTTCGCCGACGTCTGCGAGTCGCCGCTGGCGAACAGGGTTACATCGTGTCCAAGGGCAACCAACTCCTCCGTCAACCAGTGCACCACCCGCTCGGTGCCGCCATACAGCTTGGGTGGAACAGCCTCAGTCAACGGAGCTACCTGCGCGATGCGCATCTCGCCATCTCCTCTGTGATCATAGAAGTTAAACCCCCGCCGTGTCTCGGCACCGGCATGCCAGACGAGGGAACGTTCTCGCAATTGCGAAGTTCCTTCAACGAACGTTACTTCTTCGACACACTTCAGTCGGCCGCGATGCTGCCATCTCCTCTTCTCACATCGTCCGCATCCGCATGTCGTGATGGCCCGGCCCGGGAACCGAGGCGAAGCGGTCGATGTTCAATCGGCTAATAGAAAAATCGAAATCAATACGACGGGGTCGCAGTCACATGGATCATCTTTCTGGTTACGCGCGCAGGCCATTTGCCTTTGTCTTGCGCTATCTGCGACGACGGCCGGCATCGCATCTCGTGATCCTGACCGCTGTCGTTGCAGCCGTTGYCTGTTCCGTGGGCACGCAGTACGGCGTCAAATCCCTGGTCGACAGCCTGTCCGCTGGAACTTCGCACGGTGGCAGCGTATGGCTGGCATTCATTTTACTCATGTCGCTGATCGCGGCGGACAATTTCCTGTGGCGGATCGCGAGCTGGACCGCGAGCTTCACCTTCGTTCGTGTCACGGGTGATTTACGCCGTGACATATTTCGTCATCTGACCGGACACGCGCCGAGCTATTTCTCGGATCGCATGCCGGGCATGCTGACGAGCCGTATCACCGCGACCTCAAACGCGGTGTTCACGGTCGAGAACATGTTCGTCTGGAATGTGTTGCCGCCGTGCATCGCCACAATTGCGGCCATCGGGCTGATTGGAACCGTCAGTCCCTATATGGCACTCGGCCTGATCGTGGTCGCGGGCGGTATGGTGATAGCGATGTTCCATCTGGCCGCGGCCGGCAAGCCGCTGCATGACGACTTTGCCGACAAGGCCGCCGTCGTCGACGGCGAGATGATCGATGTCATCAGCAACATGCCGCTGGTCCGCGCCTTCTGCGGCATCAGCCATGAGCACGAGCGGTTCGACGCGACGGTGAACCGGGAACTGACCGCGCGCGGCCGTAGCCTGCGTTATCTGGAAAAGCTGCGGCTCACGCATGCCGGCATAACGGTCGTCCTGACGGTGGCGCTGATGGCCTGGGCAATCACGCTCTGGCAGCAGGGCGAGGCGACCACCGGCGATGTCGTGCTGGTCTGTACGCTCGGCCTCTCCATTCTCAACGCGACGCGCGACCTCGCGGTGGCGCTGGTCGATGTCACCCAGCACGTCGCGCGCCTGACCGAGGCGATCGCGACCCTGCTCATGCCGCATGAATTGCGCGATCATCCCGAGGCCGAGCCGCTGATGAAGAGCGGCGCCGCGATCGCATACAACAACGTCACCTTCGGCTATCCCGGTGGCGAGAAGATTTTTGAACGGTTCAGCCTGCGGCTTCAGCCCGGCCAGCGCGTCGGCCTGGTCGGCCAGTCGGGCGGAGGGAAATCGACCCTGTTCACGTTGCTGCAGCGGTTCTACGATGTCGATGAAGGCAGCGTGACCATCGACGGCCAGGATATTTCCAAGGTGACCCAGCTAAGCCTGCGTGAAGCCATCTCGGTCGTGCCGCAGGATATATCGTTGTTCCATCGCTCGATCCGCGAGAACATCCGCTACGGCCGTCCGAACGCGACCGACGACGAGGTGCTGCGCGCGGCGATCGCGGCGCGCTGCGATTTCATCGATAGCCTGCCGGAGGGCCTCGACACCATGGTCGGCGACCGCGGCGTGAAAATGTCCGGCGGCCAGCGCCAGCGCATCGCGATCGCGCGGGCCTTCCTGAAGGACGCGCCGATCCTGCTGCTCGATGAGGCCACCGCCGCGCTCGACAGCGAATCCGAGGAGGCGATCCGCGAGGCGCTGTTGCGCCTGATGCGCGGCCGCACCGTGATCGCGATCGCGCACCGGCTGGCGACGCTGCGCAATTTCGATCGCGTCCTGGTGCTGAAGAATGGCAAGATCATCGAGGACGGCGCGCCCGACCGCCTGATGCAGGGCCACGGTCCCTACCGTGAGCTGGTGACGCAGGAGATGAGCCGGCTGGCGAAGTTCGCCGCGTAAGTCCAACAGTTGCGTTTGCGTTGGTCGCGTTCGAAAAATAGGCCGCAGGGGAGCAGCTCATGGCAGCCGAAGCCGTAACCCAGATCATCTCGGTAGCGCAGACGGAGGAGGCCGTCGCGGAGCAGGCGTTCTACATTCCGATGACGGGGCCCGCCGCGCGGCCCCGTCGGTCGCTCAAGCACGACGACACCTTCATCGTGCTGGACAGCCATGGCGATATCGGCGCCTCCGCGGGCGGGCCGGACGGCCTGTTCAACCACGACACGCGCTATCTGGCGCGGCTGGAGCTCGTGCTGGACGACCTCCAGCCGCTGCTGCTCGGCTCGAATCTGCGCGACGACAATTCGGCCCTGACCGTCGATCTCACCAATCCCGATATCTATCGGCAGGGCCGCATCGTGCTCCAGAAGGACCTGCTGCACATCGTGCGCACGATCTTCCTGTGGCGCGGCACGGCCTATCAGCGCATCGGCGTGCAGAACCATGGCGACCGTCGCGCCAGCCTGGAGCTGACGCTGCTGTTCGACTGCGATTTTGCCGATCTGTTCGAGGTGCGCGGCGAGCGGCGCCCGCACCGCGGGACCGGCACCAGCAAGTTGCTCGGGCCGACCGACGTGCTGTTCCACTATCGCGGCCTTGACGATGCCGTGCGTACCACCGGCCTGCATTTCGACCCGCGTCCGACGCGGCTGTCGGTGAATGCCGCGACCTGGCAGCTCGATCTGGACCCGCACCAGTCGAAATCCCTGTTCGTGGCGGTGTCCTGCAACCGGCCGATCGCGGAGAAGCCCGCGCGCTTTTTCAGGGGCCTGCTCGCCCATCGCCGCGAGATGCGCCGGTCGACGATGGGCATGGCCAACATCGAGACGTCGAACAACATCTTCAACCAGGTGCTGTGCCAGGCCATGGCCGACCTCAACATGCTGATGACGGAGACGCCGCAGGGGCGTTATCCCTATGCCGGCATTCCCTGGTACTCGACGACGTTCGGCCGCGACGGCCTGATCACCGCGCTCCAGATGCTGTGGATCGATCCGCGGGTCGCGAAGGGCGTGCTGCGGCGGCTCGCGCATTTTCAGGCAGAGACGGTCGATCCGCTGAACGATGCGGCGCCCGGAAAAATCCTGCACGAGATGCGTGGCGGCGAGATGGCTGCGCTCCGCGAGGTGCCGTTCGCGCAATATTACGGCAGCGTGGATTCGACCGCCTTGTTCGTGCTGCTCGCCGGAAGCTATTTCGAGCGCACCGGCGACGAAAAGACCCTGACCGAGCTGTGGCCGGCGATCGAGGCGGGGCTGGCCTGGATCGACGGCCCGGGCGACCCCGACAGGGACGGCTTCGTCGAATACCAGCGCGCCACCGAAAAGGGCCTCGCCAACCAGGGCTGGAAAGACTCTTATGACGCGATCTTCCATGCCGATGGCCAGCTTGCGGAAGGCAATCTCGCCCTTGCCGAGGTGCAGGGCTACGTCTTTGCTGCCAAGCAGCTCGCCGCACGTTGTGCGCTGCGGCTCGGCAAGCCGGACCTCGCCAGAAAGCTCGAGACCGAGGCCAAGGCGCTGGCCGAGCGGTTCGAGAAGGCATTCTGGTGCGAGGAGCTCGGTACCTATGCGCTCGCGCTCGACGGCAGGAAGCGGCCCTGCAAGGTGCGGACGTCCAATGCCGGGCAGGTGCTGTTCAGCGGCATGATCCGCGAGGACCGCGCACGTCTCGTCGCCGCCGATCTGATGGCGCCGCACTTCTTCTCGGGCTGGGGCATCCGCACGGTCGCGCAAGGCGAGGTGCGCTACAATCCGATGTCCTATCATGACGGCTCGATCTGGCCGCACGACAATGCGCTGATCGCGCTCGGGCTCGCGCGCTACGGGCTCAAGCATTCGGTGGCACATCTCTTCAAGGGTTTGTTCGACGCGGCGACCTACATGGACCTGCGGCGGCTGCCCGAATTGTTCTGCGGCTTCCGGCGCGAGAAGCGGCGCGGCCCGACGCTCTATCCGGTCGCCTGCGCGCCGCAGGCCTGGGCCAGCGCGACGCCATTCACGCTGCTGGAGGCCGCGCTCGGCATCGAGTTCGACGTCGCGCGCGGCGAGATTCGCCTGCGCAATCCGCATCTGCCGGCGTTCCTGAACGAGGTGATCCTGCGCGATCTGCGCCTGGGCAGTTCCAGCGTGGATCTGCGCGTCAGCCGTCACGGCGACGACGTCGCGCTGGAGGTCTTGCGCACGCGCGGCCAGATCCAGGTCTCGATCGTGCTGGCGCGCTAGCGGCGCGCCGGGAGGAGGGTTCATGCGTACCGCCGGATGGTTGGTTCTGAGCGCGGCGATCGTCGCGGGATTGACGGTCGCCGCATCGCGTGCCGCGGAGGAGCCGCCCGCGGGCCCAACGACGCCCCCCAGCGAAGCGAACGCGCCGGCCACGGTGCAGCCGCCGGCTTCAACCGTGCCGGTCACGCCGAAGGACGCCGCTCCGCCGCCGTCCGTGACCATCATCGGTGCGAGCGACGCCCATGGCGTGCTCGGCCGTGACGTGCGCAGCGCCGCCGACGAGGATATGGGCCGCATTGTCGACATCATCGTCGACCGCGCCGGCCGTGTGCGCGCCGCCGTGATTGATTTCGGCGGTTTCCTCGGCGTCGGCAGCCGCAAGATCGTGGTGGACTGGAACGCGATGCGGTTCGGCAAGATTGCCAACAAGAAGGACAGCATCACGCTGGAATTGACCAAGGCGCAGGTCGCAGCCGCGCCGGAATACAAGGAAGACACGCCGATGGTGGTGCTCGGCGCGTCCGGCAGCCTGCAGCCGCTGCAAGCGATTCAGTGAGGCGCGGGGAGGGATGGCCGCCGGTGCTGTTGTCGAGGAAGCGGAACCACGCAGATCGCGATAGCCGCGTTGAACGGTACAAGGTTGCCGCGCCGCCGCCTGCGGGCCTTCCGGCGCCGTCGCGCCAGAGCCTGCGCGGCCTCGACTGGTTCATCTTCTTCCTCGCCGACGTTCAGACCGGGTTCGGTCCCTTCATCGCGGTCTACCTCACGACGCAGAAATGGACTCAGGTCGAGATCGGCCTCGTGCTGTCGATCGGTGGCATCGTCGCGCTGATCGGACAGATGCCCGGTGGCGCGATCATCGATGCCGCGAAGTCCGAGCGGCTGGTCGCAGCGCTTGCGATAGCGACCATCGGCTTCTGCGCGCTCGCCTATGCGGCGATGCCGATCTTCCCCGTGGTGGTTGCTGCGGCCACGCTGCATGCGGCGGCGAGCTGCGTGCTGGGGCCGGCGATCGCGGCGATCAGCCTCGGCCTGGTCGGTCCGCTTGCGATCGGCGAACGGCTCGGCCGCAATGCGCGCTTTGCGTCCCTCGGCAACGGCGTCGCCGCCGCCGTGATGGGCACGGCCGGCTATCTCCTGTCGAGCCGCTCGGTGTTCCTCGTCACCTTCCTGCTCGCGATTCCGACCCTGATCGCGCTGTCGCGCATCCGCGAGGAGGAAGTCGACATCGCGCGCTGTCACGGCGAGATGCCGCGCGAGGCGCCGGTTCCAGGCGACACCAATCTCTGGCACCTGATCCGGCAACGCCCGCTCATCGTCTTCGCGCTGAGCGTGCTGCTGCTGCAATTGGCGAACGCCGCGATGATGCCGCTGATGGCGAGCGCGGTGACGGCGCGGTCGAGCCAGTGGGCAACCGTGCTCGTCGCCTTCTGCATCGTCGTGCCGCAGGCGATTGTGGCGCTGCTGTCGCCGACGGTCGGGCGCAAGGCCCAGCTCTGGGGCCGGCGCCCGCTGCTGCTGATCGGATTCGCTGCGCTGACGATCCGGGGCCTTCTGTTTGCGACCGTGCGCGATCCCTATCTGCTGGTCGCGGTGCAGGTGTTCGACGGCATCACGGCGGCGGTGTTCGCGGTGATGATCCCGCTGATCGTGRCCGACGTCGCCTTCGGCAGCGGCCATTTCAATCTGGCGCAAGGCATTGTCGGGACGGCGACCGGCATCGGGGCGTCCTTGAGCACGGCGCTTGGCGGCTATGTCAGCGACAAGTTCGGCAATGCCACCGCCTTCATCGGGCTGTCCGGCGTCGCCGCGACCGGGCTTTTGCTGATCCTCTTTGTGATGCCGGAAACCCGGCGCACCGGCATGATCGCGCCGAAAAGAATGGCCGGCTGAACGAATTCAGCCGGCCAAATTGGGTGGGGAAGACAGAAATCAGGCGTCGAGATTGTGCAGGCGCTGGCGGTTGCGCAGCACGATCTGGCGGGCGCCGGAAAATCCCAAAATGCCCTGGGCGTGAAGCTGCGACAGCGCGCGCGACACGGTCTCCAGCGTGAGGCCGAGATAGTCGCCGATGTCGCGGCGGCACATCGGCAGTGCCATCATGCCGGCTACCGCAAGGCGGCGGTCCATCTCGAGCAGGAAGGTTGCAACGCGCTCCATCGCGGTCTTGCGTCCGAGCAGCAGCATGTGGTCCTCGGCGTGACGTAGTTCGCCGGCGGTCATGGCCCAGAGCTTGCGCGCGACCTGCACATCGGTGCCGGCGGCCTTCTCCAGGCTCGCGCGCTTCACCAGGCGCACGGTCGTGTCGATGATGGCTTCAGCGGCGAGGCGGTGGCTGGGACCGGATTCGAGGCCGAACACGTCACCGGGAAGATGGAAGGAGCCGATCTGGCGGCGGCCGTCGGAGAGCAGCTTGTAGCTGCGCACCGCGCCGGTGATGACCTGGTAGACATATTCGGCCGGCTCGTCCTCGCCGTAGATCTCCTCGTCCTTGCGGTAGGAGAACTCCGTGGCGACGAGGCCGGCGATCGCGCCGAACTGGTCGGAGACGGGATGGGCAGGGGCAATCTTGGCACGAACTTGGGTGTTGATCGCCTGGGTGTTGAGTGTCTCGGTCAGCATCTGCGCCATCTCCGTTGTGATGACGCTTTGGTACGCGGGTTCGGGCGCTTCGAAAATTTCGCGAGATATCTTAAGGGAGGTTACCTACGTAGAACCCCGTAGGTCAGTTGCCGCGGCCGCCCTGGATGGCGTGGCGGATGGACTTGACCAGGGTTTCGTCGAGAAGCGGCTTCAAAATCACGTCCTTGACGCCTGCGGCTGCCGCCCGGGCCGAGATATTCCCATCGGGATAGCCGGTGATCAGGATCACGGGCGTGCCCTCGTCGGACTGGCGCAACCGGCCGGCCAGCTCGATGCCGTTGATGTCGGGCATCTTGTAGTCGATCACGTAACAGTCCGCGCCGGGYGCGCCGCTGGCATTCAGCAGGGCCGTGGCATTCCTGAAGGTCCGCACGGCAAAGCCGTCGGTTTCCAGCAGGAATTGCAGGGATCCCAGCACGGCGGCATCATCGTCGACCACGTAGACGGTGGGCTTTGCGGATGACGTCACTGGAAGCCGCTGATGGTGCGAGCCGATCTCGATCATCCCATCTGGCTAGCACGGCCCGGGAGAATGATTTTGACTTGCCTCAATCCGATTTGCCTCAATCCTTCAACATCCCGGCGCGCATCGCTAGCCGGACCAGCTCCGAGAGGCTATTGGCCTGCATCTTGGTCATGACGTTGGCCCGGTAGACCTCGATGGTGCGGGGGCTGATGTCGTATTCACGGGCGATCAGCTTGTTGGAGAGGCCCGCGATCAGCCCTTCCATGACCTGGCGCTCGCGCGGGCTGAGGGAGGCGACGCGGGCGGCGATGTCCTGCGAGATCGCCTCGTTCTTCGCYGCCGGCTCGGCCTGGCGGAT
Organism: Bradyrhizobium sp. 2TAF36; assembly: GCF_052114925.1. Taxonomy (NCBI): domain Bacteria; kingdom Pseudomonadati; phylum Pseudomonadota; class Alphaproteobacteria; order Hyphomicrobiales; family Nitrobacteraceae; genus Bradyrhizobium; species Bradyrhizobium sp. 2TAF36. The sequence goes on from NZ_JBFRFR010000050.1 coordinate 52,283, forward strand.
CGCCGTCTCGATCATGGTGGTGAGGCGGTCGTCCTCGAACGGCTTCTCGAGAAAGTCGACCGCCCCCAACTTCATCGCCTCGACCGCGAGCGGCACGTCGCCATGGCCGGTCATGATCAGGATCGGGAACGGGCTTTGCTGCGCCTTCATCCGCTTCAACAGCTCGATCCCGTCGATACCAGGCATGCGCACGTCCGAGACGACGCAGCCGAAGGCAAGGCCGGGCAGGACATCGAGGAAGGCTTGCGCATCGTCAAACAGGGTGACGCCGAAGCCGGAGGAATCCAGCAGGAAGTTCAGCGAGTCCCGCATCGCCTCGTCGTCATCGATGACGTAGACATGTCCCTTGGTCGTCATGGATCAATTCTCATCGGCTGCCGGGAGAGTGAAGCGGAATGTCGCGCCGCCCGATGGGTTGCTCTCGGCCCACATGCGTCCGCCGTGAGCCTCGATGATCGAGCGGCTGATGGACAGTCCCACGCCCATGCCGGTTTCCTTGGTGGTAAAGAAGGTCTGGAACAGGTTGGGAATGACGTCGCCCTGAAATCCGGAGCCGGTGTCGGACACTTCGACCTCGATCATGTCGTCATCGACGCGGGTGTTGGCGACGACGAGCTCGCGCTGCGGCGACTGCGCCATCGCTTCCAGCGCGTTGCGGAACAGATTGACCAGCACCTGCTGGATCTGCACGCGGTCGGCGAGCACGAGATCGGCGTCGGGATCGAGGCTGAAGCGGAGCTGCACGTTCTGCTCGCGCGCGCCGGCAAGCCCGAGCGCGCCGGCCTCCTCGATCAGCTTGGACAGGCTCTCGACCCGCTTCTCGGACTCGCCGCGGGAGACGAAGTCGCGCAGGCGGCGGATGATCTGGCCGGCGCGCAAGGCCTGCTCCGCGGCGCGATCCATCGCACTTTCGATCTTCGGCGTGTTGGGGTCGGTGCTGCCGGCCAGCAGCCGCCGCGATCCCTTCATGTAATTGCTGATCGCCGCCAGCGGCTGGTTGATCTCGTGGGCCAGCGCCGAGGCCATCTCGCCCATCGCGGTCAGCCGCGAGACGTGGACGAGCTCGGACTGCAATTCCTGGAGCCGCGCCTGGGTCTGCTGGTGCTCGGTGAGGTCGCGGACGAAGCCGGTGAAATAGGGCTCGCCGCCGGACTGCATCTCGCCGATCGACAGGTGCATCGGAAAGGTCGTGCCGTCGCGGCGCTTGCCGGTCACGATGCGGCCGATGCCGATGATGTGCGGATCGTTCGTGCTGCGATAGCGCGCGATGTAGCTGTCGTGGCGGGTGCGGTCGGGCTCCGGCATCAGGATGCTGACGTTCTGGCCGATCGCCTCCTGCTCGGACCAGCCGAACAGGCGCTCGGCGGCGGTGCTGAACAGTTGCATGATGCCGCGACCGTCGATGACGATCATGGCGTCGGGAATGGTGTGAAGGATCGAGCGGAGGTGGGTCTCACGCGTGCGCAGGGCTTCCTCGACCTGCTTCTCCTCGTCGATATCGAGGAAGATGCCGCTGAGATGGCGAGCGACGCCGGATTCGTCTCGGATCAAGCCGGCGCGGGCCCTGATCCATTTGCCGCGGCCGGAATTGGCGGAAATCCTGAAGGAGACGTCGAAACCGCCGCCATGCTCGGAGACCTGCTTGATCGCGTTCTCGATGCGCGCGCGGTCACCGGGCTCGAGGCGCGACAGGAAGAGGTCGTAGCTTGCCGGCTGGCCCCGCTCGATACCGAGCAGCGTCCTCGCGGTTTCCGACCACTCCAGCTCGCGCGTCGTGAGGTCGAGATCCCAGGTGCCGACGCCGAATCCCTCGATCCGGACCCGGAAATGCTCGCCGCGACTGTCGTCTGGCGGATGCGTTACGCGGGTCGGCGACAATCGATGACTCCCATCTTCGCGCGGCGGGCGTGGTGCCGCGAACATGACCGCAATTTCGCCCATGGACCGGCCCGAGGCAAGTTCGGATGTCTGATTCCATTGGCGGATTTCCCGCAAGGTCGCGCCCGGCGATTTGATCTACCTCATCCTGCCCCGTCACGGCGAGGCTAGATTTCGCGCCAGTTCATAGCTGTGCGGAGAATCCCAATGACTTACGCGACCGTGATGGTCAGCCTGGCGCTCGATCAGTCCAACGAGGCGCGCCTTCAGGTCGCGGGCGAGCTCGCCGAGCGATTCGAGGCGGCCATTATCGGGGTTGCCGCAGGGCAGTTCGCGCCGCCGCTCTATTTCACCGACGGCGCTGAAGCCCAGAGCCTGATCGATCAGGAGGAAGCCTCGATCAGGAAGCGCCTTGCCGATCTGGAGGCGCAATTCCGCGCCGCCACCAAGGCGCGCGGCGGCCGCGTGGAGTGGCGCGGCGCGATGGATTTTCCGGCGCGATTCGTGCTGGCGCAGGCACGATGTGCCGACATCATCGTCAGCGGCGGCCACAGCCCGGCCTTCTCCGACGCGTTCGCGCTCGCGAGCCCCAAGGACCTGGTGATGCAGGCCGGCCGCCCGCTTCTCGTCGTTCCCGATAAGGTCAACTGGCTCGACCTGCGCAGCGTGCTGGTGGCGTGGAAGGACACGCCGGAGGCGCGGCGCGCGGTGGCGGATGCGCTGCCGATGCTGCGCAAGGCGAGGGACGTCACCATCGTCGAAATCCCGGAGCGCGATGACGACCGTTCGGCGGTGATGGCCGGCGTCACCGACGTTGCCGCCTGGCTCGCCCGTCACGGCGTTACCGCGAGCGCACGCGTCTCGGAGGCCGTGCGGAACGCAACCGCTGCCGCGCAGTTGGAGCAGGTCGCCGGCGACCTTGGGGCCGGCCTGATCGTGGCGGGCGCTTATGGTCATTCGCGCTTTCGCGAGCTGATCCTCGGCGGCGTCACCGAATATCTGGTCACCCAATCCGCCCGCAGCGTGCTGCTGTCGCACTGACGGCCGCCCGGCCCAAAAGCTAATCGAGGAGGACGCGCCGTGTACAAATTTCTTGAAGAGACCGTCGACAGCTACATGACGCGCAACGTCACGACGGTGCGGCGCGACCACGACCTGCTCGCGCTCAGCGAGATGTTCGAGCGTGATGATTTCAATTCCTATCCGGTCGAGGACGACGGGCAGGTGGTCGGCATCGTTACCAAGTTCGACATCCTGAAGTGTTTCGCGTTCTCGCCGAGCCAGATGCTGCCGCACTATCGCGACCTGATGAGCCGCAGGATCGGCGACGTCATGACGCCCGAGTTCATCTATGTCAGCCCCGACACGCGGCTGACGCGCGTGCTCCAGATCATGGTCGAGCACCGCATCAGGAGCATCATCGTGCTCGACGGCGCCGAGAAGCTGGTCGGAATCATCGCCCGCGAGGACGTCATCAAGGCGCTCAAGGCGACGGCGCAGGAGTGACTTCTTCCTTCTCCCCTCATGTCCGCCGAAGCCTTGGCGAAGGCGGATGTGGGAGAAGGTGGCGCGAAGCGCCGGATGAGGGGTTCTCTCCACCGAAAGACTCTCCGTGCGGAGCCAACCCCTCACCCAAGTGAGTGCGCGGCACCGTCCTCGCTGCCCTCTCCCACAAGGGGAGAGGGCACTTCAACTGACGGGCGCCGCGTCACTCACCCGAATAGAAATCCACCTGTCTTGATTTCAATCAATTCGCCGCGAGGTCGAATGTGGTTTCTGGCGGCGTGTTCTTTCAGAGAGAATCCGCATGAGCCAGCCCTCCATCTCCAAATCCATGACCATCGGTGAAAGCGGCCTGGCTATCGTGTTCGCAGTCACCGCCTTCCTTTGCGTGATCGCCTCAGCCAAGGCGCTCGATTCGGCCTTTGCCTTCCATGCCGCGCTCAGCGCAGCGGCGAGCTTGGCTGTGGTCTTTGGCATCATCAACCGCTACTTCGATCGTCCGGCGGCGCTGCCGCCGACGGAGATCAACGGCCGCCCCAACTACAATATGGGTCCGATCAAGTTCACCGCCGTCATGGCGATGTTCTGGGGCATTGCCGGCTTCCTCGTCGGCCTCATCATCGCCTCGCAGCTGGCGTGGCCCGCACTGAACTTCGATCTGCCCTGGACCAGCTTCGGCCGGCTTCGTCCGCTGCACACCTCCGCGGTGATCTTCGCCTTCGGCGGCAACGTGCTGATCGGCACGTCGCTCTATGTCGTGCAGAAGTCCTGCCGGGTGCGCCTTGCGGGCGACCTCGCGCCATGGTTCGTCGTGATCGGCTACAATTTCTTCATCCTGATCGCCGGCACCGGTTATCTGCTCGGTGTCACCCAGTCGAAGGAATATGCCGAGCCGGAATGGTATGCCGACCTCTGGCTCACCATCGTCTGGGTCGCCTATCTGCTGGTCTTCCTTGCCACGATCATCAAGCGCAAGGAGCCGCACATCTTCGTCGCGAACTGGTTCTATCTCGCCTTCATCGTGACGATCGCGGTCCTGCATCTCGGCAACAATCCCGCGCTCCCCGTCTCGGTGTTCGGCTCGAAATCCTATGTCGCCTGGGGCGGCATCCAGGACGCCATGTTCCAGTGGTGGTACGGCCACAACGCAGTCGGCTTCTTCCTGACCGCCGGCTTCCTCGCCATCATGTACTACTTCATCCCGAAGCGCGCGGAGCGGCCGATCTATTCCTACCGGCTGTCGATCATCCACTTCTGGGCGCTGATCTTCCTCTACATCTGGGCCGGCCCGCACCATTTGCACTACACGGCGCTGCCTGACTGGACGCAGACGCTCGGCATGACCTTCTCGATCATGCTGTGGATGCCCTCCTGGGGCGGCATGATCAACGGCCTGATGACGCTGTCGGGCGCCTGGGACAAGCTGCGCACCGATCCCGTGCTGCGCATGCTCGTCGTCTCCGTCGCCTTCTACGGCATGTCGACCTTCGAAGGCCCGATGATGTCGATCAAGGTGGTCAACTCGCTCAGCCACTACACCGACTGGACCATCGGCCACGTGCATTCCGGCGCGCTCGGCTGGGTCGGCTTCGTCTCGTTCGGTGCGCTGTACTGCCTGGTGCCGTGGGTGTGGAATCGCAAGGGCCTCTACAGTCTGAAGCTCGTCAACTGGCACTTCTGGATCGCCACCCTCGGCATCGTCCTCTACATCTCGGCGATGTGGGTGTCCGGCATCCTGCAGGGCCTGATGTGGCGCGCCTACACCTCGCTCGGCTTCCTCGAATATTCCTTCATCGAGAGCGTCGAGGCGATGCATCCCTTCTACATCATCCGCGCCGCCGGCGGCGGCCTGTTCCTGATCGGGGCGCTGATCATGGCCTACAATCTCTGGATGACCGTTCGCGTCGGCGAAGTGGAAGTCCAGATGCCCGTCGCGCTTCAGCCGGCGGAATGAGGAGCCTTCCATGTCGTTCTGGACACGCCATCAAATCTTCGAAAAGAACTCGATCGTCCTGATCGTCGGCATCTTGCTGGTGATCGCGATCGGCGGTCTCGTCGAGATCACTCCGCTGTTCTACCTCAAGAGCACGATCGAGGCGGTCGACGGCGTCAGGCCCTACACGCCGCTGGAGCTTGCGGGCCGCAACGTCTATGTCCGCGAAGGCTGCTATCTCTGCCATTCGCAGATGATCCGCCCGCTGCGCGACGAGGTCGAGCGCTACGGCCACTTCTCGCTCGCCGCCGAGAGCATGTACGACCACCCGTTCCAGTGGGGCTCGAAGCGTACCGGTCCGGACCTCGCCCGCGTCGGCGCCAAATATTCCGACGACTGGCACGTCACCCATCTGACCAACCCGCGCGCGATCGTGCCGCAGTCGGTGATGCCGGGCTATCCGTTCCTGAGCCAGACCGAGGTCGATCCCGATACGATCGCCGACCACATGAAGACGCTCAAGGCCATCGGCACGCCCTACACCGACGACCAGATCGCGAACGCAGGCGCCGATCTGAAGGCCCAGGCCGATCCCGACAATGCCGGCTCCGACGCCTTCGGCAAGCGCTACGCCAAGGCCGTCGTGCGCAATTTCGACGGCAAGGCCGGCACGCCGACCGAGATGGACGCGCTGATCGCGTACCTGCAGATGCTCGGCACGCTGGTCGACTTCAAGCTCTACAACGAGAAAGCCAATCTTCGCTGAGAAGGCATCACCGATGAAAGCCATCCTGACACTCGACAATCTCGCGTCTGGTCTGGTGACCACGATCTGGACGCCGGTGTTCGTCGCGATCTTTCTCGCGATCATCGCCTACGCATTATGGCCCCGCAACAAGGCCGCTTTCGACGAAGCGGCGCGCCTGCCGTTGCGGGAGGAGTAAGAGATCATGACCGACCATCATAGCGACATCGATTCCGTCACCGGCAAGTCCACGACCGGACATGAGTGGGACGGCATCAAGGAGCTCAACACGCCGCTGCCGCGCTGGTGGGTGATCTCATTCTACCTCACCATCGTCTGGGCGATCGGCTACTGGATCGTCTATCCGGCCTGGCCGCTGATCTCCAGCAATACCACGGGCCTGTTCGGCTATTCCTCGCGTGCCGACGTCGCGGTCGAGCTCGCCAACCTCGAGAAGGTCCGGGGTGACAAGATGGCGGCGCTGGGCGCCGCTTCGCTCGCCGACATCGAGAAGGACCCGGCCTTGCTGGCGCTTGCGCGGGCCAAGGGCAAGACCGTGTTCGGCGACAATTGCGCGCCATGCCACGGCTCCGGCGGCGCCGGCGCAAAGGGCTTTCCGAATCTCAACGACGACGACTGGCTGTGGGGCGGCACGCTCGACCAGATCATGCAGACCATCCAGTTCGGCGCGCGTTCCGGCCATGCCAAGGCGCATGAGGGCCAGATGCTCGCCTTCGGCAAGGACGGCGTGCTGAAGGGCGACGAGATCGTCACGGTCGCCAATTACGTGCGGTCGCTGTCGGGCCTCTCGACCCGCAAGGGCTTTGATGCTGCCAAGGGCGAGAAGATCTTTGCGGAGAATTGCGTCGCCTGCCACGGTGACGGCGGCAAGGGCAACCCGGAGATGGGCGCCCCGAACCTGACCGACAAGATCTGGCTCTACGGCTCGGACGAAGCGAGCCTGGTCGAGACCATCAGCCTGGGCCGCGCCGGTGTGATGCCGGCCTGGGAAGGGCGGCTCGATCCCGCCACCATCAAGGCGATGGCGGTCTACGTCCACTCGCTGGGCGGTGGAAAATAGCCTGCTCGCGACATGCGGGGGCGAACATAAAGTGCCCCCGCTTGAGCTGGATCAACTGACGCGCTCGCGTCGGGTCTAGGTTTAATCGCACCTTTTCGAGAAGCTTCTTGGCGATGAACAAGACCGTGAACCCGAACGACCTCACATCGAACGATGACAACGGGCCGCTCTACGTAGCCCAGAAGAAGGTGTATCCCCAGAGCGTCTCCGGTACGTTCCGCCGGATCAAATGGGGCCTGATGGCGTTCTGCCTCGGCGTCTACTACTTCCTCCCGTTCGTGCGCTGGAATCGCGGCATCGGTGCTCCCAGCCAGGCGGTGCTGATCGATCTTCCCAACAGCCGCTTCTACTTCTTCTTCATCGAGCTGTGGCCGCAGGAGATCTACTACTTCACCGGCCTGCTGATCGTCGCCGCGGTGGCGCTGTTCCTGATGAACTCGGTCGGTGGCCGCATCTGGTGCGGCTATCTCTGTCCGCAGACGGTGTGGACCGATCTGTTCTACGCGGTCGAGCGGCTGGTCGAGGGCGACCGGCGCGAGCGGATGAAGAAGGACAAGTCGTCCGATCCGATGAAGCTGGAGCGCATCTCCGAGATCGTGCTCAAGCATTCGATCTGGCTCCTGATCGCCTGGTGGACCGGCGGCGCCTGGGTGCTCTATTTCAACGACGCGCCGACGCTGGTGAAGGAGCTCGTCACGTTCCAGGCGCCGATGATCGCCTATATCTGGATCGGCATCCTGACCGCGACGACCTACGTCCTGGCCGGCTTCATGCGCGAGCAGGTCTGCACCTATATGTGCCCGTGGCCGCGCATCCAGGCCGCGCTCACCGACGAATGGGCGCTCAACGTCACCTATCGCTACGACCGCGGCGAGAAGCGCACTTCGGTGAAGAAGGCGATCGAGCTGCGCGCGCTCGGCGAACACGTCGGCGACTGCGTCGACTGCTATCAATGCGTCGCGGTCTGCCCGACCGGCATCGACATCCGCAACGGGCCGCAGCTCGAATGCATCCAGTGCGGGCTCTGCATCGACGCCTGCGACAACGTGATGACCAAGATCGGCCGGCCGAAGCGGCTGATCGGCTACGACAACGACATCAACATCCAGCGCCGCCAGGAAGGCAAGGCGCCGCTCTACCGCATCGTCCGGGCCCGCACCGTCGCCTACAGCGCGATCATCGCGGCGGTTGGCGGCATCATGATCTACACGCTCGCGACCCGCAGCCTGCTCGACGTCAACGTGCTGCACGACCGCAACCCGGTCGCGGTCAGGCTCAGCGATGGCTCGATCCGCAATGCCTATACGGTGCGGCTCTTGAACAAGAGCGGCTATGACCGCGTCATCGCGATCGACGCGAACGGTCCGGCCAACCTGACCACGCACGTCGTCGGCATTGATTCCGTGACGCCGGATAGGCCGATGATCGTGATCCCGCGCGACTCCACCAGCGAGCTGCGCCTGCTGGTCACTGCGCCGGCGGAGAGCAATCCGGAAAAGTCGGTTCCCGTTCGCTTCCACGTCACCGACATCGGGCTCGGTGAGGTCGCCACCGCCACCGACAACTTCGTCTCGCCCTAGGATCAGGAGACTGCCATGGCCACCAAGCCGCTGACCGGAACAAAAGTGTTCCTGATGCTGGTCGCCTTCTTCGGGCTCGTGATCGGCGTGAACGTGACCATGATGAAGCTCGCGATCGCGACGCTGCCCGGCACCGACGTCGACAGCCCCTATGCCGCGGGCCTCACCTATGACCGCGAGATCTCGGCAGCACAGGACCAGGCCGCGCGCAACTGGAAGGTCAACGCCCATATCGAGCGCCGCGCCGATGGCGCTGCCTCGCTTCAGGTCGAGGCGCGCGATGCGAGCGGCCAGCCGATGAGCGGGTTGAAATTCGGCGGACGCCTGGAGCGGCCGACCGACAAGCGCGCCGATCTCGCAGTCGAGCTGTCGGAAGCCGGCATCGGCATCTATCGCGGCAATGCCGCGTCGGTTGCGCCGGGCCAGTGGGATCTCGTGATCGAAGGCGCGGCGCGGGGAACACGCGTGTTCATGTCGCGCAACCGCGTGATCCTGAACTGAGGGAATTCGTCATGCAGGTCACGCGGGATTTTTCGCATTACGTCCGGGCCGCGGGCGAGGGTATCAAGCACATCGATCTCGCGGTCGAGGGCGTTCACTGCGCTGGCTGCATGGCCAAGATCGAGCGCGGACTGTCGGCCATCCCCGACGTCACGCTGGCGCGCGTGAACCTCACCGACCGCCGCGTCGCGCTGGAATGGAAGCAGGGCACGCTCGACCCGGCCCGCTTCATCGATCGGCTGGAAGAGCTCGGCTACAAGGCCTATCCTTACGAGACCGAGAGCGCGGAAGCGACGGAAGTGGCGGAATCCCGCTTCCTGCTGCGCTGCCTCGGCGTCGCCGCGTTCGCCACCATGAACGTGATGATGCTGTCGATCCCGGTCTGGTCCGGCAACGTCTCCGACATGCTGCCGGAGCAGCGCGATTTCTTCCACTGGCTGTCGGCGCTGATCGCGCTGCCGGCGGCAGCCTATGCCGGCCAGCCGTTCTTCCGCTCGGCCTGGCGCGCGCTGTCGGCCAAGACCACCAACATGGACGTGCCGATCTCGATCGGGGTGTGCCTTGCGCTCGGCATGTCCGTGGTCGAGACCATCCATCACGCCGAGCACGCCTATTTCGACGCGGCGATCATGCTGCTCACGTTTCTTTTGGTCGGCCGCGTCCTCGACCAGAACATGCGGCGGCGGACCCGCGCGGTCGCCGGCAATCTCGCCGCGCTGAAGGCGGAGACCGCGGCCAAGTTCGTCGGGCCCGACGAGATTTCGCAGGTGCCGGTCGCGGCGATCCATCCCGGCGACATCGTGCTGCTCCGGCCCGGCGAGCGTTGCGCCGTCGACGGCACCGTGATCGAGGGGCGTTCCGAGATCGACCAGAGCCTGATCACCGGCGAGACGCTGTATGTCACGGCGGAGCAGGGCACGGCGGTCTATGCGGGCTCCATGAACATCTCCGRCACGCTGCGGGTGCGGGTCTCGGCTGCGTCGGAGGCGACGCTGCTCGCCGAGATCACGCGGCTGCTCGACAACGCGCTGCAGGCACGCTCGCGCTACATGCGGCTCGCAGATCGCGCCTCGCGGCTCTACGCGCCAGTCGTGCATGCGACCGCGCTGATCACCATTTTGGGCTGGGTCATCGCGGGCGCCGGCTGGCACGATGCGATCGTGACCGGCGTGGCCGTGCTGATCATCACCTGTCCCTGCGCGCTCGGGCTCGCGATCCCGACCGTGCAGACGGTGGCCTCGGGCGCGATGTTCAAAGCTGGCGTGCTGCTCAATTCCGGCGACGCCATCGAGCGGCTCGCCGAGGCCGACCACGTCATCTTCGACAAGACCGGCACGCTGACGCTGCCCGATCTCGAAGTGATGAACGCGGCCGATATTCCCGCCGACATTTTTGCACTTGCCGGGCGGCTCGCGCTGTCGAGCCACCATCCCGTTGCCGCCGCCGTCGCGCAGGCCGCCGGTGCAAGGTCGCCGATCGTTGGCGCGGTCGAGGAGGCCGGGCAGGGCGTGCGCGCTGTGGTGGACGGTGTCGAGCTTCGCCTTGGCCGTCCGTTATTCTGCGGCGCCGAAGCGCTGGTCGGCAGCGCCACGCTCGATCCCGAGGCCTCTATCGTGGCTTTCAGCAAAGGGACTGAAAAGTTCATCCTCTCGGTGCGCCAGGGCCTGCGGCCGGACGCGCAGGCCGTGATCGCGGCGCTGAAGGCGCGCAATATCGGCATCGAGATTCTCTCCGGCGACCGCGAGCCCGCGGTGATCGCGGCGGCCCATGCGCTGGGCATCGCCGAATGGCGCGCCGGTGTCACGCCGGCCGACAAGATCGCACGGATCGAGGAACTGAAGCGGCGCGGCGCAAAAGTGCTGATGGTCGGCGACGGCATGAACGACGCGCCGTCGCTGGCGGCGGCCCATGTCTCGATGTCGCCGATCTCGGCCGCGCATCTCAGCCAGGCGACCGCCGATCTCGTCTTCCTCGGCCGGCCGCTGGCGCCTGTCGTCGCCGCGATCGACTCCGCGCGCAAGGCGCTGCATCTGATGCGGCAGAACCTCTGGCTGGCGATCGGCTATAACGTTCTCGCAGTTCCGGTCGCGATCAGCGGCGTGGTGACGCCCCTGATCGCGGCGGCGGCCATGAGCGGATCCTCGATCCTGGTGATGCTGAATTCGTTGCGCGCGCGCGGAGCTGCGCGGGAGATCGTGTGATGGAAATCCTGGTCATCCTGGTGCCGCTGGCGCTGATGCTCGGCGGTGCGGGTCTCGTCGCCTTCCTCTGGTCGCTGCGGAGCGGCCAATATGACGATCTCGACGGCGCGGCGTGGCGGGCTATCGCCGACGACGAGCCGCCGCAGGACGCCCCGGTCAAGCGTTAACGCTCCGTTGGTTCCGCGCTGCCCTTTTCGGACATGGTCGCTGGACGGCCGGCGGTCGCCGGGCGTAACAATGCCGGAAGATTTTGCGTAGAAGCGACGGGGCAGGCTCTCCGGAGCAGGAGCGTGACGAGCATGCAGAAAAATGTCGGAGTGTGCGGGCCTAACGATCTGCCGGGACAGGTCGTGCTGGTGCTGCAAGGCGGCGGTGCGCTCGGCTCCTATCAGGCGGGCGTCTATCAGGCCCTGCACGAGGCCGGGATCGAGCCGGACTGGGTCATCGGCACCTCGATCGGCGCCATCAACGGGAGCCTGATCGCCGGTAATGCGCCGGAAAACAGGCTCGCGCGCCTGAAGGAGTTCTGGAAGCGGATGGAGCAGAATCCGGTCTGGGCTCTGGGCGGCGCCTTTCCCGACTTCAGCGAGAAGCTCGCCTATTTGTCGACTGTCACCAACGGCATTCCCGGCTTCTTCCGGCCCACCCCGCTGGCGCATGCGGGAGATTCCTTTCCGCTCGGCGCCGATCATGCCGGCTTCTATTCGACTGCACCGCTGGAGAAGACGCTGAGCGAGCTGGTCGATTTCGATCTGGCCAATCGCTGCGCGCCGCGACTGACGGTCGGTGCGGCTCATGTCGGCACCAGCGAAATGCGCTATTTCGACAGCCGCGACGGCGAGCTGACGGTGAAGCATGTCATGGCTTCGGGCGCGCTGCCGCCCGCGTTCCCGGCGGTGCGGATCGATGGCGAGCTGTATTGGGACGGCGGCATCCTGTCGAACACGCCGACGGAGGCCGTATTCGACGACAACCCACGCAGGGATTCGCTGATCTTCTCCGTGCATCTATGGAATCCCGTCGGCGCCGAGCCGATCACGATGGCGGAGGTCTTGAACCGCCACAAGGACGTGCAGTACTCCAGCCGCATCGCGAGCCAGATCGTGCGGCAGCAGCAGGCCCATCGCCTGCGCCATGTCATCAACCAGCTTGCCGCGCGGTTGCCCGAGACCGAGCGCAACGATCCCGCGGTGAGGGAGTTGGTGAGCTACGGCTGTCTGACCCGCATGCATGTGGTGCGACTGCTGGCGCCCCAGCTCGATCGCGAAACCCATACCAAGGATATCGACTTCAGTCCGTCAGGCATTACGCGGCGCTGGCATGCTGGCTATGTTCACACGAAATCAGTGCTCGCGCGAAAGCCGTGGATCGGCGAATTCGATCCGCTCGCCGGCGTGGTGCTGCACGAGCATATGGACGAGATGCCGATGGCGGCGGAGTAGGGCCGCGTCCGCTTTCATCGAATTGCCACAGGCCCTGCGGATTGTCGGTCGTCGTCCGCTTTTGAGAGGCCTTGCAGTTGGTATCCGGGAACGATCTGGAATTGGCCCTCGATCAGGTCCGCGCTGACGCGGCGGGACCGGTTGCGGGCGTGTTCGGCCCTGACACGGTGACCTGGCAGATCGACCGGGAGGCCGTCATCTTTCTTGGCGCCGGCCGTGCGCTGTTGTTGCAGCTGGCGCATCCCTGGGTCGCTGCCGCCATCGCGGAGCATTCGCGGACCCTTGCCGATCCGATCGGTCRCTTCCATCGTACCTTCGACATTGTCTTTGCGATGGTGTTCGGCTCGCTCGACCGGGCGCAGTTGTCGTCCCGGCAATTGCATCGGCGCCACAGCATGATCGTCGGCGCGATGCCCGAGGCCGTCGGTCCGTTCGCGGCAGGCTCGCGCTACTGCGCCAATGACATTCCRTCGCTGCGCTGGGTTCATGCGACGCTGGTCGAGACCGCGGTGATGGCACATGACCTGGTCCTTCCGCCGCTCTCGGCGGAGGAGCGCGAGCGCTACTGGAGCGAGAGCCGGATGTTCGGCGCCTTGTTCGGATTGACGGCCGACGATTTGCCCGCGGACTGGTCCGGCTTTGCGGCCTACACCGCGGCGATGGCGCAGTCGGATACGCTGACCGTCAGCCCGGCGGCGCGCGAGATCGCCGCGCAGATCCTTGGCGGCGCCCGTCCGTGGTTGCGACCACCGCGATGGTATCGCGCGCTCACGGCGAGCTTGTTGCCGGAGCGCCTGCGAGCGGGCTTCGGGTTTGAATTCGACGAGCGCGACAAGCGGGCAGCCGACAATGCGCTGAGATGGATCAGGCGCGTCTATCCCAAACTGCCAGACCGGCTGCGCTATGTCGGTCCCTACCAGGAAGCGCAGGCGCGGCTGCGGGGCGAGCCGCAGCCCGACTGGATGACCCGGTGTCTCAATCG
>NZ_JBFRFR010000051.1:0-65057 GCF_052114925.1 Bradyrhizobium sp. 2TAF36
CTACCTGTATAAACCGGTAGCTTCTTCTGTAACTCGAAGGAGCTCACATGAACGACCTGCATACGTGGCTTTCGCAGCAGCACCACGGCCTGCGCACCTTCCGGACATTTCAGCAAAAGCTCGAGACGCTCGGCCGGGACGATCCCGCCCAGCGCGGTCTTTGCCGCCTGTTGAGCGGCCTCGTCGGCAGCTATGTCGAGGCCTTTGACGAGGAGCCGCTGCCGGTCGAAATCGCCGATGGCGCATATCAGCGTCTGCTAACGCTGGTCGAGAGCATCGATATTCACGGCGACGCCGACCGCCGGCTCGCCGACATCAACCGCGTGGCGGAGAGTGAGCTCTGGCGGTGAGAGGCGGCACGGCCGTCGCCATCGCCCCGGCTTGATCACGCGAGACGCGTGTAGGTCGTGTTCATCGTGTAGTCCTTGCGTGGACCCGATACGACATGACGGACGACGAACGTTCCATCCGGCCGAAACATGTAGGCCGACTGATAGTCGTCGTGCTTGCAAAGATGGCGCGCACGTCCGCTCAGCTCTCCCCCGGAAGATGCGGACAATGAAATCTCGTGAAACAGCCGCGGCGGATCTTCCCTGAAGAAGACCTTGAATCCGCCCTCGCTGTTGCTGAAGACGTATTCGCGTTCGGCCTGCACAATGGCGCCGTTCGCGAGCTTCAGATGTCCCTGCTCGCGATAGGCCAACCGCCCCCCGTCCAGTGGCGTGAAGATCGCGATACCCTGCATCGTAGCCTGGCCTTCGATGACACGGTTGAAGGACCACGAGCCGATCAGCCTTTTCGTGACGTCCGAGGCGTCACCCCAGCCGTCGATCATCACTTCATTCATATCTTCAGACCTGCGCAATTAACCAGCCGGCCCAGCCTCTCAGGACCCGCAGCCGGGAGTTCGACTTCAGCGAGYCGATACCTATATCCTATCGCAACGAAATGGTGATGCAGTGAGCAGCTTCGATGGCCAGGAGACGCACGACGGAAGCGGACGCCGACGACCTCCCCCGCTATTTCGTCTGGGTCCGGGGCCTCGAAGGCCCCGAGCCGCAGAAATGGATGGCGATGGATTTCGGCATCGGTGACTGGAAGCGGCCGCAAGTGCTGGCCTTTCTCGAGCTGCCGGAAGGCGAACGGCACCTGCCGCTGTCAGCGCTGGCGCGCCGCTATCCGCCACCGAGGGTGGAGACCTAGCGCTCTCTCACTTCCCCCTCGCCGCGGTCGGCGTCAACCCAAACCGCCTGCGGAAGCAGCGGTTGAAATAAGAGAGATCGTTGAAGCCGCAGGCAAAGGCGATGTCGCTGATGCGGCCCTCGCGATGTGCCAGGAGGTCGGCGGCCTTGCGCAGACGCAGCTCAGTGAGGCGGGTGGTGAAGCTGGCGCCGGCCTCGAACAGCAGCTCGTTGACGTAGCGCTCGGAAAGGCCGCCGGCGGCGGCAAGCTTCTGGGCGGAAAAACCCGGCTCGTGGAAGCGCGCCTCAAGAATCGACAGCACGGCCTTGAGCCGCACGGCGCGCAGGCCCCCGCGTCGCGCGGCAGTGGCGATATCGCTGCGGGCACCGAGACCGATCGCGGCAAGGTCGAGCAGATGGCCGGCGATCGCCATGCCGGCCTCGTCGGCGGCCGTGGGATTGCGGAGGAGGAGATCGCTGTAATCCATCGCCAGCAACAGCGCGCCGCCGGGCTCGAGCTCGCAGCCGACGAGATCGTCGATGTCGGCGACCATCGCGCGCAGCGTATCGACCGGCAGATGCACGTTGGTGAAACGCTTTTGGCTCGCGCCGTCGGCCGCGAAGAACGGCTCGTCCAGCTTGAGCAGCACCATCGCTCCCGGCCGCATGGTGAATTCGCGGCCACGATGGATCACCTGAGACGGAAGATCTCCGGTGTTGCGCGCGAGGCAAAAGCGGTCGTCGCCGGTCTCGATCACCTGGCGCTTCTCGCGCCGGACCGTGACGAAGCTGCCGTCGCAACGGCCGAGCATGGTGGTGCCGATATGGATCGAGTTCATCGTGGCGCGAAACGGCACGTCGGACGCCGGATCGAGCTCGCCGGTGTTGGAGAAATGCTCGAACAGCTCCGCGAAGCGGATGAAGCGCTGCCGGTCGGACAAGTCCTGTGGCAGCATCTCGGTCGAGAGCGACTTCCTGATGACGGACATCGAGAACGACTTTTCGAGAATGGCTTTTCTAAGTTCTTAAAAAAAGGCTTGGCGCTCGCCGAACCTCGCACGCCAAACAGACGCCCGCAGAAGACCAGCATACCGCAAGCTATCAGCACGCCAACGTGAATCAAGCCGCGCCGGTCAGTCCAAGCTGCGACGGCGCTGGCGCCGGACAGTCCAAGACGCCCCACACAAGCGGGCCCTATTCAGGCAGCGGATGCGGCACGCCACACAAGGACTGCATCCGGGCAAACGGGCGGCCCCAGCCTGACGCCCGCTGGAGGAGACAACGACATGCGAACCTCTCTACCCCGCAGCCTCGTGCTCGGCGGCGCCATCGCGACCAGCCTCTGCATCGGTTACGCGCTTGGCGCGCAGCCGCACATGGACGAAGCCATCGCGATCCTGCAATCGGCCCGCGCCGAGCTCGGCAAGGCAGAGCCGAACAAGGGCGGTCATCGCGAGAAGGCGATCGGGATGATCGACCAGGCGATCGCCGAAGTACGCGCCGGCATCGCGTTCGCCGCCGGCCATTGAAGCAAGGGCATTCGGGAGGAAGACATGATACGCACCCTGTTTGCCACGGCTCTCACGCTCGGCGTGATCACGGGCGTTGCCCAGGCCATGCCGCTCACCCTGCTCAACGCAGGCGCGAACGGCGACGTCATCGCGGTCGCCGGCGGCTGCGGCCCCGGCTGGCACCGCGGCCCCTATGGCGGCTGCCTCAGGAACTACGCCAACCCCGCCGCGCATGCCTGCCCGCGCGGCTACCATATCGGCCCCGGCGGCGCTTGCCGCGGCAATGGCAGGTAGGAGCTGAACACTCCGCCTCTCCCCGCTCGCAGGGGAGAGGCGTCCGCCGACATCACGCCTCTCGCCACCGGCACCAGCAAGACCAAACGTTTTCGTAACCGTCATGCCGCGGCGTCCGACCGCGGCAGGGCGGCGGCGCGATCCCGCTTGCTACCTCAACGGGACTATGCACAGAATGCACCTGTTTTTCATAACACAACCATTGATTGAAATCGTGGAGTGCTGAACGGCTCCAGCCCGAAGTGCTTCACCGTCGATTGCCAGAGGGGCCCCATGACCCAGCATGATGGCGCGCAGAATGGTGATTCTGCCAGACCCAAGCACACGCATGACGATGCAAGCGCCGGCGGGACGACCGCCACCACCCTGTCGAAGCGCAAGCTGGTGCTGTTCGCCGACGGCACGGGCAACGCGTTCACCGCCCAGGAATCCAGCGTCTGGCGGCTCTATGAAGCGCTCGACCACACCCAGCCGGACCAGATCGCCCACTACATCAAGGGTGTCGGCACCGCCGGCTGGGCGCCGCTCGCAGCCATCGACGGCGCCACCGGCATCGGCGTTCCCTCCAACGTCCGCAAGCTCTACCGCTTCCTGTGCTGGAACTGGCGCGAGGGCGACGAGATCTACATCTTCGGCTTCAGCCGCGGCGCCTTCACTGCGCGCACGCTGGCGGCGCTGATCGCGAGTCAGGGGTTAGTGCCGGCGGAAATCAAGGGCGAGCCGGTCTCGCATGCCGAGATGGAGCGCAACGCCATGTCCGCATGGCGGGAATACCGCAAGGAATCGGTGGGCTATCGCAGCCTGCCGACGATCTGGATTACGCGCTGGATTCGCGACCTGCTGCTCATCATCTACCATTTCGTCTGCGGGCACCGCTCCTATTGCACGGTCCGCAAGGCCATGGCCGGCCGCAAGAACGTCAAGATCGAATTCCTCGGGCTGTTCGACACCGTCGAGGCTTTCGGCGTACCGATCGAGGAGCTGCGCGTCGCGATCGACTGGGCAATTTGGCCGATTTCGTTCCGCAATCACCGGCCCTCGCGCAAGGCGAAGCACATCTGTCACGCGCTCGCGCTCGACGACGAGCGCACCACCTTTCATCCGCTGCGGATCGACCAGAGCCGTCTAGCGAATGACCAGACTGTGAAGGAGGTGTGGTTCGCGGGCGTCCATTCCGACATTGGCGGCGGTTACCCGGAATCCACCCTCTCCTTCGTTCCGCTGGTCTGGATGACCGAGCAGCTCGGTGGCCAATTGCGCTTCCAGAACGGCACGATCGAGCGCTTCCGCGAGTATCAATCGGCGATCGGGCCAAAGCACGATTCACGCAGCGGCGCCGCCGTGCTTTACCGCTACGGTCCGCGGCCGATCCTCGAAGGCGATGTGAACGGCGGCAAACCGGTCGTTCACTTCGCCGTGGTCGAACGAATGCTGTTCGGATGCGACGATTATGCGCCGATCATGCTGCCGGCGAACGCGCGGGTGCTGATGCCCGACGGAAGCATCAGGGAGCTCACCAATGACGGCGCGCACCAAGCCATGCATGACGCCTACGCGAAGAAAGCGAGGCGCCCGATAAGCAAGGAGGAATCCGACGCCTTCACTGGAATGAAAGCGCCAGACGCGGACATGGCGAATCTGGCGCGCGGCGCCGTGTGGTGGCGACGCGTGGCCTATTTCTCGCTCCTGATCATGACGGGCATCATCGCCGCCTGGCCGTGGATCGCCCGCAAGATCATAGATACATCCGGCAAGAGCCTGCGCGATTTTGTCAGCAACATCGACTGGGGTTTCAGCGCCATACTCGGCTCCGTCGCGAACCTGCTCAAGAACGTGTTGCCCTCCTATGCGGGGCCATGGCTCAATATCGCACTCTATTATCCTGTCGCGACCGCACTCGTCGTGCTGGTCACGTGGTGGGTCTGGAGCATCAACGCCTCGCTGCGTGATGGCATCCAGGAGCGGGCGCGACTCGCCTGGTACCGGCCGGAACGGAAGGCGAGCGCAAAAAACCTCAGCCGGATGAGTTTGTTGTTCAGGTTTGGCGGTTTGATGCAGCGAAATGCGCGGTGGATGAGCTTTCCGTTCACCAAGATCATCTTTCCCATCGTCTCCATCGTCGTCATCTACGCCGCGGCCTTGCTGATCGCCTCGAGCAGCTTCTTCACCTGGCGCGTCGCGACCGGACAGGTTTGTGAAACCCCGGAAAGAAAAGCCGCAGAGGCGAAGAGAAAGGGAGCGAACGTCGCGGTAGACATTCCGCCTGCCAAGCCGGTGGGCGACAACGCGCTTCCTGCGGTCGAGCTTTTCAACGTCAACCAGTTCTGTTGGGCAAGCAGGCTCGCCGTGGAGAAGGGCCGCAAATACCGGGTCTGGATCGATATCGACCAACGCTGGTTCGACCGCACGATCATGACCGGCGTCACCGGATTCCAGACCTACGAAAACCACCATTACCTCGCTCTCCCGACCCGGCGACTGTTCGGCGCGGACTGGTTCCAGCCGGTCGTACGCGTCGGCGAGAAGGGCCTGAACGATCAGCCGCTGCAGGCCATGAACGTGATGTCGGCAGATGAACTGCCGCGCCGCATTGACCCGACCCTTCCCGAGGAAAATGCTCAGGATGAGCCAAAAAACAGATATCCCGTCCGCATCGAAAACGCTGAGGAATCGAGCACGGACGATGCGGCGAAGCTGACGACACTCAAGGCTGACATCGCGAAGATGGGCACATTCGATGCGCTTCCGCCAGACGAGTCGGCACGCAAGGTCTGGGACACGCAGAAACTTGCAGACCGGATGGTGGCCGAATTCACCGCACCTGATTCCGGCGAGCTGTTCTTCTACGTCAACGACGCCGTGCAGATCGTCCCGGGCTTCCTGCGATGGCTGGCCCCGGCAAAATACGTCGACTATTTCGGGCCGGACGAACAATACTACAAGAACAACAGCGGCACGGCGCGGATCACGGTACAGCGTCTGCCCGCGCCGCCGACGCCATCGGCTGCGGCAAAGCAGTAGGCGCCGGCCACACCGGAGCGGAAGAGTGACAACGCCCCCATGATTATGGGTGTCGCGGCGTCCGCGCCGCGGCTAAACTTGGCCTCGCGCCGCGGGGGACACGCGGTGCGGGACGATGAACATGAGCGAACAGGGCGAGACGGGTGAGGCCATCACCATCCTCCTCGTCGAGGACGACGCGCCGACCTGCTGGCGGCTCCAGGATGCGCTGGTCAAGGCCGGCTACAAGGTGCGCAGCGCAGGAACGCTCGGCGAGGCGCGCCAGGCCCTGAACGGCGGCGCACCGCGCGTGCTGCTGACCGATCTGCGGCTGCCCGACGGCCATGGCATCGAGCTGATCCGCGAGACCCGGCAGCGCTTTCCCGACACCGAGATCATGGTGATCTCGGCGCTCGGCGACGAGGAGAGCGTGATCTCGGCGATCACCGTCGGCGCCACCGGCTATCTCCTGAAGGACGCCTTCCCGACCGACATCGCCACCACCGTGCGCGATCTGGTCGCCGGCCATTCGCCGATCTCGGCCTCGATCGCCCGTTTCATCGTGCGCAGAACGCAAGGCGCCGCGCCGAGTTCGGCCGAGCCGCCGCGCGGGCCCGTGCTCAACACCGCACGACTCACCCCGCGCGAGATCGATATCCTCTGGGGCATCGCAAAGGGTTTCAGCTACGCCGAGATCGCTAGCCATCTCGGCCTGTCCAGGCAGACCGTGCCCGGCCACATCAAGAACATCTATCGCAAGCTCGAAGTGCACACGCGCAGCGAAGCGGTGTTCGAGGCGGTGCAGCAGGGCCTGATCAAGCTGTGAGCGAGATTGCAGCGAAAGCACCTGCGCGACCGCGGCGCCGGCTGATCGCGGCGCGCCTCGTGCCCTATCTGCTGCTCCAGGCGCTGATCGTGATCGTCACCATCCAGGGGCTGCGGCTGCTCCAGCCCAGCGACCCCGACGATTTTGCCGTGAGCGAATTTTCGCTGCGGGAGGACGGCACGACCCGGGCGGTGACGTTGCCGCATTTCACGTCGTCGCGCTACGCGCTCCAGGACCCGCCGCTCTATTCGGGCACGTTCGTCTTCAAGCCCGATGCGGCAAACACGGCCTGGTCGGTCTTTCTGCCGCGCTTCAGCAATGGCGTGGAGGTCGCGGTCAACGGCGTCGCGATCCTGGACTCCCGGCGCGATCCCACCGCCAACCGGCCCGACCGCAACACGCCGGAGATCACAGTGATCCCGTCGTCGCTGCTGCGCGACGGCAGCAACGCCATCACCGTGCGGCTATTGGTGTGGGGTCCGCTGCGAGGCTTCCTCGACACCGTCTATGTCGGGCCGGACGAAAGCCTGCGGGGAGCCTACGAGACGCGCACGCTGCTGTTCGTGACGCTGCCCGTGGTGTTCTCGGCCTGGCAATCGTTGCTGGCGGTGATCCTCGCCATCATGTGGCTGATGCGACGCCGCGAGCCGGTCTATGGCGTGCTGGCGGCAGGAATGCTCGTCGGCGCGATGCAGGCCTTCGCGCCGGCGCCGCTGCCGCCCGCGCCTTATCCGCGGCTGGCCGCCATCCTGCTGGCGTCCGCGCCGATCGAGAGCGCGCTGGTCGTGACGTTCGCGGTGCTGTTCTTCGGCTGGCGCTGGCCGCGCTACGGGCTGCTGTTGTTCGCGCCGGGGCTCGTCATCCTGCTGGTCGGGCTCTTTGCGGGCCAGCCGATCCCGCGCATCACCTTCCTGTTCCTCGGCGTGCCGACCGTGGGCCTGTGCCTGATGCTGCTGGTCGTCATCCTGACGTGGGCGGTGATCAGGCGGCAGGACGCGGCGAGCTTTACCTTCGGCTGCGCCGTGACCATCGTGCTGACCTGCTGGTTTCACGACATGCTCTCGGCGTTCGAGTTCGTGCCGGACGATCGCACCTTCGTCACGCGGCTGTCCTATTCCGCGATGCTGGTGGCGATAGGCGCCGGACTGACCTGGCGCTTCGCCCGCGCGCTCAACGAGGTCGACAGCTTCGCCGGCCAGCTCATCGCACGCGTGCGCGAGGCGGAGGAGCGGCTGAAGGCAAGCTTCGCCCGCGAAGAAGAGCGCGCCCGTGCCGCCGCACTCGCCAACGAGCGCACGCGCTTGATGCGCGACCTGCATGACGGCCTCGGCGGTCAGCTCGTCAGCATCGTCGCGCTCTCCGAGCGTGGACACGAGGGCGCGACCATCACGGACGCTGCGCGCGCCGCGCTGAAGGATCTGCGCCTGGTCATCGATTCCATGGACGACATCGGCGGCGACCTGATGCTTGCGCTCGGCTCCTGGCGCGAGCGTGCGGCGGCACAATTGCGGCCACACGACGTCGCACTCGAATGGCACGTGGCGACGCCGCAGGGCCTGCCGCTCCATCCCGAACTGCGGCCATGGCACGTCATCCAGATCGTGCGCATCCTCGACGAGGCCGTGACCAACGCGGTCAAGCACGCGCAGGCGCGCCATATCGTTGTTACCATCGAGACGCTCGACGATGGCCAAGGAGATGGTGACCGGCCGTGTGGCATGATCAGCGTCGCGGACGACGGCAAGGGCTTTGCCCTGTCCGGCAACGGCGAAGCCGGCAGTGCGGGCCAGACCGCGCGGGGTCTGCGCAACATGCGAAGCCGCGCCGCGCGCTGCGGCGCGGTGCTGGATCTGGCCTCGGATTCCTCGGGGACGCGCGTGCGGCTGCAACTGCCGAAAATCTTTCCCGATAGCGACGCCGCCGCCGCGGGCTGAAAAGCCCCCTCCCCGAACGTGTGGGACGCACGGAGAGAGGGGACGGGCCGGATTATCGTCATGCGGAGGACGGGGGGGTCGTCCGCAGATCATCCTTTCGCCCGAAGCAATGCAATCAACTCAATCAAACGAGATCGTCAGCGCACGCCGACGCGATTGACCGGGCCTCCGCGATTCATCGGCGTTCCCGCACGAACGCCGACGCCGGGCGCGCCGACTCCGGGCGTCGCCACCGCGACCGCGGCGGCCGGCGCGACCACCACCGCCCCGGCCGGCCGCACCACGCAGCCCTTGGGCACGCCGACCGTCTTGCAATAGACCACCGCCTGCGCCGGGCTCGTGCCCAGCGACACCATCGCCGCGCCCGCGAGCATCATGACCGTCAGCCCGGCGCTCAGCGCTCCCACGTTTTTCGACATCTTGCTCTCCTGCTTCCCGTTCGGCGCCCCGATGCAATCACCGGGTTTCGCAGCCGACGTGCAGCCTGAATGGCAAAAGACGGCGCGCGGATACATGCCATGAAGATGGGGGTGCGCCGAGCGAGCCGATGCCATGAACATGGCATGGACCGGCAACGGCCCTCCGCGAGATGGTCCGGCTCACCCGATCCCAGCGGGACCCTTCACAATCCCAAAGAGGTGTTTCATGAAGACTTCAGTTCTTGCCGCGCTGCTGCTCGCTGCGGCCATCCTGCCCGCCGCTGCCCAATCCGGTCCGACGCCGCAGGAGCAGATGGCCTGCCGCGGCGACGCCGGCAAATTCTGCGCCGAACATATCGGCAAGCCGCCGCAGATGAATGCCTGCCTGCGCGAGAACAAGACAAAGCTCTCGGACGCCTGCCGCAAGGTGGTGGAGTCGCACGGCGGGTGATCTTCTTCCTTCCCTCCTGTGGGAGGTGCCTTGCCGATGGCAAGGCGGATGAGAGCTGCCTCGACGCACCAAGAGCAGAGACTCTCTGCCGCGAGCCACCCTCTCCCGCGAAGAAGGGAGAGGGACAGCAGCTAATTCGTCAGGCCATAGACGTCGATGCGGCCGTCATAAGTCGGGCGATAGATGCGGCCTTTCCAGACGATCGGACGGTTGAACTTGGGATGCATGAAGGCGTGCTCCGGGCCCCAGTCCTCGCTGTCCCAGATCACCTGGAGCCGTTTGGAACCATCCGGATTGGTGGCGAAATTCTGCGCATCGTAGACCAGGAAGCGGCCCGGACTGAGAATCATGTTGCTGTCCTGATAGGGCACCATCGCCACGATGATGCCATCAGTGCCGTTGTTGGCGGCAAGCGTGATGCTCCAGCCGGGCATGCCGCCCGGCGGACGCGGCGATTGCGGCGAGGCGATCTCGTTGCCCCCGGCGAGATAGGTCGTTCTCCCGTCGGCCGCAATCGACCATGCCCGCAAGGCGCTGTTCTCGCCGCCGACGAAATGCATGGTGCCGTGGGTGGCGGACTGGAACAGCAGCGGCGTGCCATGCAGATGCCGCGTCGCGCCGCCGGGAAACACGTTCAGCTCCATCGGTGACGCCGGCGCAGGCGGCACGGCGGGATCGAAATACGTGTACAGGATCGGTGGCATGAGAAGCCTGTTGTAGTTCGCCGCGAAATGGCCGGCCGCAAGTTCGCCCGGCTGCGTCTTGCCGAGCGCATTGGCATTGCCGGTGTAGAGGATGCCGTCCTTGCCCGCGGCCAGAATGGCATGGGCGGAGGCGACATAGACCGGACCGCCGGAACCGAAATCCTGGTCGCCCCACATCGACTCGTTCATCGCCTCCATGTGATGCGCCACGACCGGCGCGATCTGCGCATCGGTTGCACTGCGACCCGAGGTGACCGCGACATGCGGCATCTCGCGCGCATACCGAGGCTTCAGCGTCATTCCCATACGCCTTGCATGCGCGATCACGGAGGGCAGGGAAACGTTCGACGGCAGCGGCAGTTCGTCATTGTCGTCATCGTCGGCGGTTGCTGCGTCCGCAGCCGCGCCGACCCGGTTGGCGTCGGTCCATGGCGCCCACCACGACATGACTTCGAAATGCGCATGGCTTCCGGTGTGCAAGGCGAGCCGCACGATGCTCTCGCCGAAATCGCCATGCTGCGGCGAGAACGCTCCGTTGCCGGTGATGACGTAGATTGAACCGTCGGGAGCGAGGGCCGGGCCGGCCCCGCTCTGCCACAGCCCGCCGCCGGAGCCGGTGACGGTGGAGCACCACGACGCAGCGAGCCGCCAGGCATGGACGTCGACCGCGAGCAGCCAGCCGCGCGCCGTCTTCGAGGTCTCGGCGATCGTGCCGAAGGGGATCAGCACGTGGTTCCGCGTCAGCGTCAGGGCGCTGCGCTGCTTGCGCTGGGCCGAGACGAATTTCTGCACCGGCAGGCCGCTCGGCGGCGTGTAGACCGCGCCCTCCAGGTTCAGCAGCCCGTGCACCTTCGAGCCGTCGCGGATCCGCAGCGCCGCGAGGAAATGCTGCCCCTTGGCGACGCTGCCGTCGTCGCTGATCCAGGCGCAGGCATAGAGAATGCCCGCCCCCTCGTCGATCACCGGGGTCGAGAGAATGCCCCAATGGACGTTGGTCATGTGGCCGTCGATCGCCCTCGTTCCGACGATGGGACGCCCCAAGTTGGTCGCCCAGATCTTCTCGCCGGTCACAGCGTCGAATGCATAGACCCAATTGCCCATGCTGGCCTGGAAGATCAGGTCGCGGATCTTGCCGTCGGCTGTGTGCAGGCCGCCGACCGCCAGCGGCTGCGCCTCGAGCCTGGGATCGTCGGGAATCGGAAGGCTGAAGAGTTTGACGATGCCCCTGCTGCGGACGGCGGTCGCCGTCAGCACCGTCTCGGAATTGTTCGTACCGGTACGGGCACGGTCGTAGCTGCGGGTCGTGACGGAGGCGACCATGCTCAGGCTCCGTAGGCGAGGAGGCTTCCGGCCGCAATCAGGCAAGCCGCTGCAAGCGGTCGTACGTCGCGCAAGCCTGCGCGCCACCCGCGCGACACGACGGCTCCGCAGGCAAAGCCGAGCCCGGCCATCATCGCGCTCGACAGTGCGGCAACGGCCGGCGCATCAGGCGTGCGCGACACGAGATTGTCGATCGCCAGCAGCGGTGGCAGCACATAGAACCACCCCGGCGCATTCAAAAGACGTTGCGCGATGGGGTGGCGCACCACCAGCGATGCGCCGCACGCGATCAACAGGATCGCTGCGAGCCCGCCCGCGACCGGCATCGTGACGCCGAGCGCGGAACCCAGCGCATCGCAAGCGCCGAACATCAGAATGAGCGGCAGCACATGCGGTTGCGGAACGATGAGTGCGAGCGCAAAGGCCACGATGAGACTGTCCGCGGACGTCCACAACAGATGTATCGACATGGAAACCTCTAAAAGGTTTGCAATGCGAGATAAGTGAGGTCAGTCGAGAAGGCCGCCCCGTCGTCCGCCTTCGAGGGCAATTGCAGCGCGGTGAAACCGCGATTCCGCGCGTGTCGCGCGAGAAAGTGGAGCAGCCAGGCAATGCCGGCTCTATCAACCGGCGTCGGCACGGTGACGCCTTCGCGGTACGGCGCGAAGAAGCGACCCCGAGCTAACAGCGCTACGCCCATGACGAGGCCTTTGGCTAGCCACGCCAATCATGCATTGAACGGAGATCGTCTGGAAGTTGAAATTCGAGGCAAGCGCGTCCGCAGAACGAACCGTCGCTCACGATCGCGTGCACGACGGCGAGGATGGGCGCTAGTCGTCGTCGGGCCCGAACAGCCTGATCTGCGGCAAGCCGCTGCGCGGCCGGCTCGCGACATCGCGCGCATCGGAATCTTCGCGGATGTTGCGCGCGACGTCATCCCAATCGGTGCGGTCGCGCATGCCGCGCGGCTCGCGGGGATCGTAGTGCCGGCGCTCGGCCCAGCGCTCGCGGCGCTCCATGCGGCGCCGTTCGGACGCGGCGCGCTTCATGTCGGAATCTCTGGCCTTGGCATAGGCGTTGTCGGGTGAGGATGGCGGCTCTGTCGATGCCTGCTGCTCGGCAGGCTTTGCGACTTGCGGAGGCAATGCCGGTGCCGGCTTGGGCGGCTCGGCCGCGGCCGCCTGGGAAGGCTGCGGCGCTGGCGGCTCGGCGTTCGCTTGCCTTGCCTGCGTGTCGGGCTTTGCGGGTTCGGATTTGGCTTCGGCCTGCGCCGGCGCGGCGATCATGGCGCCGAAGGCTTGCGAGCCGGTGAGATATTGCAAGCGCTCGGAAGGCGCGTCCGTCATCGCGGGTTTGGCAGCTTCAGCGCGCTGCGCCATCTTGCTCGTGTCCGGCCCCTGCTTGGGCGCGACCGGATTCATGATATTGCCGGCGACGATGCCGCCACCGAGACCAATGGCGATGGCCGCGACGATCGTTCCGGCACCGACGAAATAAGCTGTCGAGGCGCGCATTGGTCCACTCCCTCTTTGGAGCGGGCAACGTTTGTCGATTGCCGGATGTTCCCGATGCGGGACGCAGTTCCCGGAGGAACTTGCGCGTCAGATCTGCTGCGCGACTTTTTCAAGCCCGATGATTCGGGCGAGCTTGCGAACTTCTTCCTTCTGATCCTCGCGCAGCTGGAACAGCAGCGGCATTGCGGCCGACTTCAACTGCTGGACCTCGTCGCAGTTCGGATCGATCGGCACGCCCGGCGCGTTCGGATTGGAGAGCTTGTTCGCGGAGATCTTGCGGACGACATTGCGCAGCGCGGTCTCGACCGAGGGCCAGTAATATTCCTGCGACGACGACAGTTTCAGGCGATCTCTGATGCCCGCGATCTGCACGTCGGACAGCAACGAATAGTTTTTCTGCGGCTGCGGCTTGGCGGCGGCTTTCGGCTTGGCCGGAGCTTCGACGGGAGCCTCTGCGGCAGCGGGCGCTTCATGCACACTCGCCTTGGGCATCGGGAAATCGGCGGGCGTTGCGGCGGCAAACGCCTGGCGCAGCGGCTCGGTCAGCACCGGCGCCTGCGAAAGCTTGTCGGCGGAGACCTGGACCGGATCGATCGCGGCCGAGGCCAGTGCCAGCGTCGGGACCAGGCGGTCGGCCTTGGCGGCGCGATTTGTCGAAAGCTGCTTGGGCGGCGGGGCCTGCGTGATCATCTCCGCGCTGACGCTGGGCACGCTGTCACGGCCGAGGATGGCGGTGGTGGCGGCGCCGAGGACGAGGAAACAGGTCAGCACGACGATGGTGATGGCTTTGGACAAACGTCTCTCCAGGCCCAGCTTCAAGTCCACGTGACGAGTGCCCGGAAACTGGGCGGTAAATAAGGCTTAACCGAGCCATCGCGACGGCAATCGCGCGGACTGTGGCGACATGCCCCGAAATCTCAAGGAAATCAGGCAGCTAGCGCCAGGTCGTAGGCATCCTGGATGTCGGCGACGATCTCGGAGGCCTCCCAGACCGCGCGCGGCTCGACCGATTGCAGCGTCACCGTCCAATTGCCGCCCCGGCGGGTGCGGGGGACGCTGAGGATGTCGAAGCGCACGTTGCGGCACAGCGGATGACGGGCCAGAGCATGGGCCACGCGGACCCGGATTTCGTCCAGCGTCGCGGCTGTCTTGCTATTGAGAAAATCGAAGTCCATCGCCTGTCCCTCTCGGTCCTGATTGGCGGCCGTGAGGGGGATTCTTGGCGGGCGTTGGTTAATCTGCCGTTAAGTACGGGGCCGCGGAGGAGCGCTCGATTAACTGTGATCGGGAGCGACGGCCCCTCCTCTCCCTCCCCCGCAAGCTGGGCGAGGGGAAGGACGCCGCCTACCGCCCGCCCGCATCGCGATATTCGGCGAGGGTCCGCGCCACGAGATCGTCGACCGCCATCACGTCGGTCACGCCCGATGTCGCGTGTCCCCCGCTCCAGATATCGCGCCAGCGTTTCGGGCGGTTTTCGCGCGCGTCGACGTCAATGTCCTTGCCTATATCGATCGCGCCACGTGCCGGCAGATCGTCGGGATCGAGGCCCGCAGCCAAGATCGACGGCTTCAGCATGCTGGTCTGCAACCCCGTGAACGCGGTGGTCAGCAGGATGTCGTCGGCGCTGCTGTCGACCAGCATCTCCTTGTGGCGCTCGTCCGCCATGCTCTCGCGCGTCGCGATGAATTTCGTGCCCATGTAGCCGAGATCGCAGCCGAGGACTTCAGCCGCACGCAGCGCGCGGCCGTCGCTGATGCCTCCGGCGAGCACGATGATGCCGTCAAAGAATGCGCGCACCGCGCGGACGAAAGCGAACGGATTGAGCCAGCCGGTCTGCCCGCCTGCGCCCGCGGTGAGCAGCACCAGCCCGTCGGCGCCGGCTTCCGCCGCACGCTGGGCGTGGCGGATCGAGGCCACGTCCGCCAGCACCAGCGCGCCGGCATCGTGCAGCGGCTTCAACACCGGCGCGGGCGATCCAACAGAGGTGATGACGATCTCCGGCTTGTGTCGCAGCAGCACCGCGAGATCCTGCTCCAGCCGCGCGTTGGAGCGATGCACGATCAGGTTCGGGCAAAGCGGCGCGGCCTTACGACCTGTGTGATCTTCGTGTTGCCGCAGTCGCGTTTCGATCTCGGTGAGCCACGCCTCGAGCTGTTCCGTGCCGCGGCAATTCACGGTGGGGAAGCTGCCGATCACGCCATTGCGACAGGCCGCGACCATGAGCTCGACGCCCGACACCAGAAACATCGGCGCCGCGATCAAGGGCAGAGCGAGACGATCACGGAAGTGTTGCAGTCGATCGGATGTCACTCACGCCTCCTTGCACGGGCTTTGTCGTTCCATCCCGCATTCTCTGTGCTAGCGTTGCGCACAAACATTGGCACGTCAAAAGCCGATGACAAAACAACGGGGAAACATATGTCCGATCCGCTCCACGCATCGTCCCCGACTTGCGCGCAGACGCTGCGGGCACTGTCGCGCTATCCCGGCCGCACCGCTTTCGCCTGGCCCGGTGGATCGCTGAGCTATCAGGGCACCATCGACCTGATCGGACGCATCCAGGCCGTGTTCATGCGGCTGGGCTTGCAGCCCGGCGCGCGCGTCGCGTTCCTCACCGCGAACCGTGCCGACACCTGGTGCGCCGGTGTCGCCGCGCAATTATCCAGGCTCTGCGTCACCTGGCTGCATCCGCTGGGATCGAGGGCAGACCAGCTCTTCCAGCTCGAGGATTCCGAGGCCGAGATGCTGGTGGTCGATGCCGCCACCTTCCGCGATCGCGGCGGCGAGCTTGCCGCGAGTGCGAGCCGGCTCAAGGCGGTCTTCACCACGGGACCGGCCGACTATGGCGTCGACCTGTTGCAGGCGATCGAGATCGAAGGCTACGCCGGCGCGCATTGCTTCGCCGGCCCCGACGATCTCTCAACGCTGAATTACACCGGTGGCACGACCGGAAAATCCAAGGGCGCACTGCGCTATCACCGCGAGAACGCCGGTGGTGCTGCCGCGATCCTCGCCGACTTCGAGATCCCTGACACCCCGCACTACCTCGCGGTTGCCCCGATCAGCCATGTCGCCGGCACGAAAGTAGTGCCGACCCTGATGCGCGGGGGCACCGTGCACATGCTGAAAGGCTTCGATCCCGAGGCGGTGCTGGCGACGATCGCGCGCGAGCGCATCAATTTCACGCTGTTCGTGCCGACCATGATCTATGTGCTGCTCGATCATCCCGCGCTGAGCAGGACCGATCTGTCCTCACTCGAGCTCGTGCTCTACGGCGCCTCCGCGATGTCGCCGAGCCGGCTGGTCGAGGGCATCGAACGCATTGGGCCGGTGTTCTCGCAGCTTTACGGGCAGACCGAATGCTATCCGATTTCGGTGCTGCGAAAGGCTGATCACGATCCCAGGACGCCGGAGCTGTTCCTGTCCTGCGGCTTCCCGATCTCGACCTGCGAGGTCAGGATTCTCGACGACAACGACCAGGAAGTAAAGACGGGCGAAGCCGGCGAGATCTGCGTGCGCGCGCCGCATGTCATGGCCGAATACTGGAAGCGGCCCGACATCACGGCCGAGACGCTGAAGCATGGTTGGGTCCACACCGGCGACGTCGCGCGCAAGGACGAGCGCGGCTACATGTTCATCCTCGACCGCAAGAAGGACATGATCGTCTCCGGCGGCTTCAACATTTTTCCGCGCGAGGTCGAGGACGTGCTGTCGCAGCATGCGGATGTCGCGATGGTCGCGGTCGTCGGCATTCCCGACGAGAAATGGGGCGAAGCCGTTACCGCCATCGTCGTGCCGCGTGAGGGGGCACAGCCCGATCCGGACGAGCTGATCAATCTGGTGAGGACGCGAAAAGGCTCGGCACATGCACCGAAGCAGATCCAGTTCGTCAAGCAGCTGCCGATGACCGGCGTCGGCAAGGTCGACAAGAAGGTGCTGCGCGCGGGCTTCTGGAGTGGACGGGACCGGATGGTGGGGTAGTCATCCCCGATCTGCAACTTGTGGCAGGTAGCACCGCACGTATTCCCGCGGCCGCACTCCGGGGTTCTACGGGTCGCTGTGACCCGCGAACAACAGCTCGGAAGGGACTTTTCAGGCACGCCGTCCGCGCAATTGCAGGCGAATCAACGAATCAATTAGACCGCTGACGGGGCTGGGAAGCGGAGTATCAAATGAGAGTCGCTTCCTTGGAAAGTGCGTTGGCCGCGATCACGTTGATCACGGCTATCATCGTCCTGCTGTGGGAGATCAAGATCGTCTACGGCAGCTGAACTGGCAGGACGCTGGCGTCGAACAGAGACCTCCGGACAAGAAGAGGTTCGCGACCAGGGCATCCCTTCCGCGGCGGCGGAAGTCTGCCGTTCCATCGGCGCAAGGAGCGATCACGGCGCTTGCCGACACGCTTACCGCTTTTCGATCACCAGACTCTGCACCGCCCGGCCGAAATAGCCGCGACGATCCGCGAGCCGCGACATCGCGAGGCCGGCGCCGTCGGGACCGATCCAGGATTCGYCGTCGAGCAAGATCCACTCGCCGACCGGCTGGCGCGATAGGTTCACAGTAAGGTCGGCATTGATGTAGGTCCAGGCGCGGAAGTCGAGCGTCGAGGCGGTGCCGTTGGAGAAATCGGCAGCGACCACGGCGCGCATCGCCTGCGAGACCGCTTCGCCTTCGACCAGCGGATGGTCGAGGCGAAACCAGATCGCGCCGGCCCCGGCCTGGCCGAACCGGCCGCGCGCGGCGCGCATCGAGACCATGCCTGCGAACGGACTGGTCGCGCCATGGCCGTCCTCGACCAGCGAGTCCTCGGGCGACGGCAGCGTGACCGGCAACTCCTTGACGTCGTCCGGCAAAGGCTGTGATTGCCGCTTGATCTTGAGCACGGTGGCATCGACGACCTGAATACCGTCGGCGAACAACTTGATCTCGCAGAGCTGGATCTTGCGCCCCTCGCGCAAAACCTCGCTCTCGATCGTGAGCGGCGCCACCGGCACCGGGCGCATCAAGTCGATGGTGACGCGCGCAACATTCATCGGCACCGGCGTCGGAATGCGTTCCGCCGCCCACGTCACCAGCGCGGACGGCGCTGAGCCGTGCTGCATGCGCCGGTCCCACGGACCGGCAGCATTAGGGCTGGTGACGACGTTGTTGCCGTCGACGCGGTAGATGGCGGTCATGTTTGCGCGGTATCTCGGCTGGCGTCCCCCGGACGCAGCGCAGCGCCGGGGTCATGTGCTGCAGCGATGGGTCCCGGCTCTGCGCAGCAGCGTTGCGCGCTGCAGCGCGTCCGGGACACGAGAGCGGTTAGAGCGGCGGATCGATCGCCTCGTCATATTCCTTCTTGAAGCGCGCGATCAGATCGGCGGCGGGGATGATGCCGTCGACGCTGCCGATGCCCTGGCCCGAACCCCAGATCTCCTTCCAGGCTTTCGGCTTGGCGCGCTCGCCGGAGGCATCCGTGCCGAAGTTCATCTTGGACGGATCGGACGTCGGCAGGTTTTCCGGATCCATGCCGGCCGCGAGGATCGACGGCTTCAGATAGTTGCCGTGCACGCCGGTGAAGAGGTTGGAGTAGACGATGTCGTCGGCCGTCGAGCCCGCGATCATCTCCTTGTATTTCTCGACCGCGTTGGCTTCCTTGGTCGCAATGAAGGCCGAGCCGATATAGGCGAAGTCGGCGCCGAGGATGCGCGCGGCGCGGATCGCCTTGCCGTTGCCGATCGCACCCGACAGCGCGATCGGGCCATCGAACCATTTTCGCGTTTCTGCAACGAAGGCCAGCGGCGAGATGGTGCCGGCATGGCCGCCGGCGCCGGCCGCAACCAGGATCAGGCCATCGGCGCCCTTCTCGATCGCCTTGTGGGCGAACTTCTGGTTGATCACGTCGTGGAAGACGATGCCGCCCCAGCCGTGCACCGCTTGATTGAGCTCCTCGCGCGCGCCGAGCGACGAGATGATCATCGGCACCTTGTACTTGGCGCAGAGCTGCATGTCGTGATCGAGCCGGTTGTTCGACTTGTGCACGATCTGGTTCACCGCGAACGGCGCCGACGGCTTGTCGGGATGGGCACGGTCATGGGCCGCGAGCTCTTCGGTGATCCGCGCCAGCCATTCGTCGAGCAGCTCCGGCGGCCGTGCGTTCAGCGACGGAAACGAGCCGACCACGCCGGCCTTGCACTGCGCGATCACGAGATCGGGCACCGAGATGATGAAGAGCGGCGAACCGATCACGGGGATCGACAAGCGCCCCTTGAACAAGGCAGGCATGGACATAGGCGAAACGATCCTTTGGTGGCGAGCAAATCGAAAGCTGGAGGCCATACCAACAAGGCAATCTTTCCACTGTCAAGTATTGCGTTTTGACGCCGTGGCGGATGCCGTTACCGCAATTCCAACATGCGGAATTCGCTACGCAAACGCGGGCGGCATCACCCGATCAAATCCGGATTGATCAGCCGCTCGAACGAGAACATCTCGTCCCATTTCTCCTGCGTCAGCAGCTTGCGTTCGACCACCACGATCTGGTGCAGCGACTTGCCGCTCTTGTAGCCCTCGCGCGCGATCTCGGCGCATTGCTTGTAGCCGAGCAGCGGCTTCAGCACCGTAACGATGCCGAGCGAGTTCAGCACCATGTTGCGGGTGTRCTCCTCGTTGGCGGTGATGCCGACAACACAGTTCTCGCGCAGGCTGTTGACCGCGCGCTCCATGGTGCGGATCGAGAAGAACAGCGCGAACGAGATCACCGGCTCCATCACGTTGAGCTGAAGCTGGCCGGCACTTGCGGCCAGCGTCACCGTGGTGTCGAGGCCGATGACGAGGAAGCTGGTCTGGTTGACGACCTCGGGGATGACAGGGTTGACCTTGCCCGGCATGATCGACGAGCCCGGCTGGAGCTGCGGCAGGTTGATCTCGTTGAAGCCGGCGCGCGGGCCCGAGGCCAGCAGGCGGATGTCGTTGCAGATCTTCGTCAGCTTGCTCGCCGTGCGCTTGAGCACGCCGGAGAGCTGCACATAGGCGCCGGTGTCCGAGGTCGCCTCGACGAGATCGCCGGCGAGGATGAAGTCGACGCCGGTCAGCGCGCTCAAATGCCGGACCGCGAGTTTTGGATAGCCGACAGCCGCAGTGACGGAGGTGCCGATCGCGGTGGCGCCGAGATTGATCTCGCGCAGCAGCGCGCGCGCCTCGGAGATGCGGTCGACCTCCTCGCCGATCGTGGTGCCCCAACCGCGGAATTCGGCGCCGAGCGACATCGGCACGGCGTCCTGAAGATGCGTGCGCCCCATCTTCAGCACGCGCTCGAACTCGCGGCCCTTGGTGAAGAAGGCCTCCTGGAGCTGGCGCAGCGCCGTCATGTAGCTCTCGAGCCGCAGGATCAGCGCCAGCCGGAACGCGGTCGGATAGGTGTCGTTGGTCGACTGGCCGTAATTGACATGGTCGTTCGGGCTGACATGCTGGTAGTCGCCCTTGCTGAAGCCGAGCGATTCCAGCGCGAGATTGGCGATCACCTCGTTGGCGTTCATGTTGGTGGAGGTGCCGGCGCCGCCCTGGATGAAGTCGGTGACGAACTGATCCATCATGTCGCCGGCGATGACGCGGTCGCAGCCCTGGATGATCGCGTCCGCAACTTTCGCATCGACCGCGCCGAGGTCGCGGTTGGCCATCGCGGCAGCCTTCTTGACGTAACCGAGCGCCTTCACGAAGTAAGGCTCCTGGTTCATCGGAATGCCGGTGATGTGGAAGTTCTCCTTCCCGCGGATGGTCTGGACGCCGTAGTAGATGTCGTCGGCGATCTCGCGCTGTCCGAGGAAGTCCTGCTCCGTGCGGCTCATGGGCGCTCCTTTGCTGGCGCTACGTCCTCAGTTCTGGCACAGCGCGCTGGTGACGAAGGTATCGGTGCGGCAGTCATCCGGTTTGCGTTGCCGGCCCGGGATCAGAACCTTGGCCGAGCATTTTTCCGCGGAATCGGCGTTCAGGCTCTTGCCTTCCTTGTAGCCCTTGCTCTGGCAGAGCTGGTCGGCGGCCTGCTTGCAGTCGGGCGCGCCATTCGACGAGGCGGGGCAGGCCATGCGCCCCGACACCATGGCCGACGGCGTCGCCAGCCGCGACAGGTCGTTCATGGTCTCGCTCGGGCTTTTGATCGGTGGCAGGATCGAGGGCAGCTTGTCGAACAGCTTGCCCATTTCGTTGATCAGTCCGGGATTTTCCTGCCGCGCCGGCGGCGACGAAGGAGCTGATGTCGAGGGCGGCGGCGCGGTCTGCGGTCCCTGCTCCTGCAAGCCGAGCGCCGGCGGCGCGGATTGCGGCCAGCTGGTGCTGCCGGCACCGAGCAGGAGCGAAAGCACTGCGAATATCAGCGTCCCCGGTCGGAGGACCGGATTGCCGGATCGAACCATCATGACGGCAACCGTAGCCGAACCCGGCGCAGCGGCAAAGCGCGGGGTTATTGAGCGAACATGATCTTTGCGGAGAACGGCTTCACACGTTGCGCTGAGGCGGCCCTTCGGGTCCGGATCATTCCCTAGATCAGCTTGACCGCTACGACGAAGCCGAGCACCAGCACGGCGGCGCCGAGCGCCACCCAGAGACCGAGATGCTTCTCGATCCTGACGCGGATCCAGTCGCCATAGCGGTTGAGCAGGATCGCGACGATGAAGAAACGGCCGCCGCGCGCGACGATCGAGCACAGGATGAACAGGCCGATATTGTAACCGGCAAAGCCCGAGGTGATGGTGACGAGCTTGTAGGGGATCGGTGTCAGGCCCTTGAGCAGGATGATCACCGCGCCCCATTCCGCATAGGAGGCGCGGAAGGCATCGACCTTGTCGCCGAGACCATAGACCTGGATCAGCCAATGGCCGACCGAGTCAAACAGCAGCGCACCGATGGCGTAGCCCAGCAGACCGCCCACCACCGAGGTCGCGGTGCAGACCGCGGCGTAGAGCCAGGCGCGCTGCGGGCGCGCCAGCGACATCGGGATCAGCATCACATCCGGCGGGACCGGAAAGAAGGAGCTTTCTGCGAAAGCCACGGCTCCCATGATCCAGAGCGCGTAGGGCTTGTGGGCGGCGTCGATGCACCAGTCGTAGATACGTTTCAGCATGGCGCCGCGATGAAGCACCATGGGACGGATTTGTCCATCGCGAGTTTTGTGACGATTTGGCGTGATCCGGAACAGTGTGTCGCGGTTTTCCGAAAGATCGCGCGCAAACAACAACCTAAAGCGCGATGACGCTTTGCTCCGGTTTCACCGCGCTTTAGTGGCGCTTGCGCGAGACGCGCCCTTCCAGCGCGACAATTGGCCGCCTGGCGGCAACGCGCGGTGACGCGACTTTGGGCAGCTTCATCGGCGACTTCGGCAGCTTCTCGGCAATGCCGAGCATGTCTTCCCGCCGCGCCATCTCGCGCCAGACATCCTCCGGGCGCACGCCGGCCGAGGCCCAGAGCACCGTGAGATTGTAGAGCAGGTCGGCGCTTTCCCGGATCACGGCCTCGCTATCGCCATTGACCGCGTCGATGACGACCTCAATGGCTTCTTCGGCCAGTTTCTTCGCCATTTTGGATGGCCCACGCTGAAACAGCCGGGCGGTACGCGATGTTGCCGGATCAAGATCCTTGGCCGCGAGCACAGCCAGATATAGCCGCTCAAGCGAATCACTCATGGTACTCAAAACTACCCTAAACCAATGGCGAGCGCGTTAACGCGCAGGGTTAAAAGCGAAAAACAGGCCGCCGCGGCAAGCGCGACGGCCCGTTGTGGTCAAGACTTGGTAGCCAAGGACTTGGTAGCCAAGGCTAGTAGCAGTTCTGCATGTAGCCCTGGCCACAGAGCTCCGACGGAGCCGTGCCGCCATAGCGCTGATATTGGTAGTTCGGGCCCGGGCCGTAGTAAGGACCGTAGGCGGGGCCACTGTAATAGGCAGGGCCGCCGTAATAGCCATAACCCGGACCCGGACCGTAATCATAAGCGTAGGCGTCACGGGTCGCAGCGATCGCAAGGCCGGTGCCGATGATGCCGGCAAAGGCCGCGGCAGCCGCAGCACCGCCGCCACCGCCATGCCAGTGGCGGCCGCCTGCGTATGAGGCGGTCGGGGCGACCGCGGTCAGCGCCAGCACCGCGGCGGTGGCAAAGACGGCCTTGCGGCCGGCAAATCTCGAAAATCGGTCAAACATGTCCTGGACCCTCCTTGGGACCTCGAATGGTGCCTGACGACAGGCTCATGTCTTTCAAACACCCGCAGCCCATGTTGGGTTCCGGAACCCCAACAGAAGCTGAACGGGGTTGCGTCATGATCACGCAACCCCCGCTCATCCGCCGTTCATGTTGGCGCGCGCAGGCTCGTCGCTGGCCGGCGCTGCGAGCGTCACGAAACCACAACAATGCGGGACCGGCGCCACTGATGTTTGCATTCAAGACGATCGCCCTTCGCGGCCTGCTGGCCATTGCAATCTCGCTCGCCGCGCTGGCTGCGCGCGACGTCAGCGCGGCCGAGACTGCTGCGCCGTCCACCGCGATCCACTTCACATTCGATCGTCCTGTCGATGCGAGCATGGCGCCGTTCTTCCTTGCCGCGAAGGACGGCAATTTCGGCGCCGAGCGTCTCAACGTGTCCTTCAAGAGCGCCACCGGATCGCCGGAGGCGCTCGCGCGCGTCGCCAAGGGCGACAGCGAGCTCGCGCTCGTCGACATCAACGAGCTGATCCGCTTTCGCGACAAGGACGATGCGGCGCCGGTCAAAGCCGTGTTCGTGTTGTTCAATCGCGCGCCTTACGCGATCGTCGCGCGCAGGAGCCGCGGCATTCACTTGCTGCCCGACCTCGACGGCAAGACCGTCGGCGTCGCCGACGGCGATCTGTCGATGCGGCTGTGGCCGGCGCTGGCGCAGCAGAACGGCATCAACGCGTCGCAAGTGAAATTCCACAAGATCAGCGCCGCGGTCCGCGAGCCGCTCCTCTCCGCGGGCCAGGTCGATGCCGTCGCCGGCTTCAGCTATCTCTCGGCGGTGAACCTGCGCGACCGCGGCGTGCCCGGTGGCGATCTCGTGGTACTCCGCTATGCCGACTATGGCTGCGAGGCCTACGGCTTCGCCGTTGTGGCCAACCCCGCTTTCGCCGCCGCGAAGCCCGACGCCGTGAAGGGCTTCGTCCGCGCATTGATCGCCGGCGTCAACGCGACCATCAAAGAGCCGGCCCGTGCGGCGGACGAAGCCACGAGCCGGATCGACGACGGCGACCGCGACCTCGAGCGGGAACGCCTGCGCAGCGTGCTCATCGACAACATCCTGACGGACGAGGTCAAGCGCAACGGCCTCGGCGGCATCGACCCGGCGCGCCTGGACCGCTCGATCGACCAGATCGCGCAGGATTTCAAATTTCGCAAACGGCCGGCGGCCGGCGATATCTTCGACGACCGGTTCCTGCCGCCGGTCGCGGGACGACTGATCAACTGAGCAAAACCCGCAGCTTCCGCTGTATCTCGCGGGCGATCCCTGATTAGAATGTGGACTCACCTCGTTCGATCCGCCTGAGTTCCTCGCCCGCATGTCCATTTTCAGCCTCTACACCCGCGTTCTCGAGCTGCTCGGCAAGGAGGCGCGGCTGGGCTGGCTGCTGGCGTTCGCCAATCTGCTGCTCGCCGCCTCGCAGTTCGCGGAACCCGTGCTGTTCGGCCGGATCGTCGACGTGCTCTCCGGCAAGTCGGTCGCCGGGTCGAATTCGGCCTGGCCGTTCCTGCTGGCCTGGGTGGCGTTCGGGCTGTTCACCATCGGCTGCAGCGCGATCGTGGCTTTGCAAGCCGACCGGCTCTCCCACCGCCAGCGCCAAGCGGTGCTGACCGACTATTTCGAGCATATTCTGCAACTGCCGCTGACCTTCCACTCAGGCACCCATTCGGGCCGGCTCATGAAGGTGATGCTCAACGGCACCGATGCGCTGTGGCGGTTGTGGCTCGGCTTCTTCCGCGAGCACTTTGCCGCGATCCTGTCGGTCGTGGTGCTGCTGCCATTGTCGCTCTACCTGAACTGGCGGCTCGCGGTCCTGCTGTTCGTGCTCTGCGTCGTCTTCACCGCGCTGACGACCTTCGTCGTGCGCCGAACCTTCGGCATGCAGATGCAGGTCGAGGAGCACTACAGCGAGCTCTCCGCGCGCGCCTCCGACGCGCTCGGCAACGTCGCGCTGGTGCAGAGTTTTGTGCGCGTCGAATCCGAGGTGAAGGGCTTGCGCTCCGTCGCTGATGACCTGCTCGCGGCGCAGATGCCGGTGCTGTCGTGGTGGGCGCTCGTCACCGTCATCACGCGCGCCTCCACCACCATCACGGTGCTCGCGATCTTCACGCTCGGCATCGCGCTGCACGACCAGGGGCTGACCTCCGTCGGCGAGATCGTGATGTTCGTGAGCTTCGCGACGATGCTGATCCAGAAGCTCGAGCAGGTCGTGAGCTTCATCAACAACGTGTTCATGGAAGCCCCGCGGCTGCGCGAGTTCTTCAACGTGCTCGACGCCGTGCCCACAGTCCACGACCGCCCCGACGCGATCGATGCGGGGCGGCTCTCCGGCCTCGTCGAATTCAACGACGTCACCTTCTCCTATGACGGCAAGCGGCCGGCGGTCGAGGACCTCTCCTTCACCGCGCTGCCCGGCCAGACCATCGCGCTGGTCGGTGCGACCGGCGCCGGCAAGTCGACCGCGATCGCGCTTCTGCATCGCGCCTTCGATCCGCAGTCCGGCTTCATCAGGATCGACGGCATGGACGTCCGCGGCGTGACGCTGACGTCGCTGCGCCGGAA
Organism: Bradyrhizobium sp. 2TAF36; assembly: GCF_052114925.1. NCBI lineage: Bacteria > Pseudomonadati > Pseudomonadota > Alphaproteobacteria > Hyphomicrobiales > Nitrobacteraceae > Bradyrhizobium > Bradyrhizobium sp. 2TAF36. The sequence continues at coordinate 25,937 of NZ_JBFRFR010000051.1, forward strand.
CATCGGCGTGGTGTTCCAGGAGGCGCTGCTGTTCAACCGCTCGATCGCGGAGAATTTGCACGTCGGCAAGCCGGATGCGACCGAAGCGGAGATGCGCAAGGCCGCGGAGCGCGCGCAGGCGCTCGAATTCATCGAGCGCAGCGGCGGCTTCGAGACCAACGCCGGCGAGCGCGGCCGCATGCTCTCCGGCGGCGAGCGCCAGCGGCTGTCGATCGCCCGCGCGCTGCTGAAGGATCCGCCGATCCTGATCCTGGACGAGGCCACCAGCGCGCTCGACGCCGTCACCGAGGCCAAGGTGAACGCCGCTCTCGACGAAGTGATGAAGGGACGTACCACGTTCGTGATCGCCCACCGTCTCTCCACCATCCGCAACGCCACGCGGATCCTGGTGTTCGAGAACGGCCGCGTGATCGAAAGCGGAACTTTCGATGAACTCGTGGCCAAAGGCGGCCATTTTGCCGAGCTCGCCAGGGCCCAGTTCATGGTTCAGGAAAATGCACGGGCCAGCGTGACGGCCGCTGAGGCTGCGGCGACTGCGGTCAAGTCCCCATAGCATCGTCGAAATTCGGCCTATTTCATCACGGAATACCCGGCCGAAGCCCCTATTCTCGACGCACAAGCCGGTATAGGTTTGCGACGCCGCAAGCGGCGGCGCCGGATTTCAGAACCGAACATCAGATCACGAGAGCCGACCGGAACCGGCGGGTCTCCAAGGACCGGAATCGGATAGTGCACGCCCTTCGCCCGCTGCTTCGCAAGTCCCTGTTCAACCTGTTCGCCGCGGCCCTCGCATCCGCGGTGCTGCTTGCGCCGCGCACGGCCAGCGCCGAAGCACTGCTGCTGATCGAAGCCGACAGCGGCAAGGTGCTGCAGGCCGAGAACGCGACCATCCCGTGGTATCCGGCCTCCGTCACCAAAATCATGACGGCCTACGTGACGCTGAAGGCGGTGAAGGACGGCAGGCTCACGCTCGACACGCTGATCACGGTGTCGCCGACGGCGGCTTCGCAATCGCCGTCGAAGATGGGGTTCCGTCCGGGAACGCAGCTCACCGTCGACAACGCGCTGAAGATGATGATGGTGAAGTCGGCGAACGACATGGCCGTGGTGCTCGCCGAAGGCGTCGGCGGCTCGATCGACGGCTTCTCGGCGATGATGAACGACACCGCGCAGAAGCTCGGCATGACGCAGACGAGCTACGTCAATCCGAACGGCCTGCCCGCTGACGGCCAGATCACGTCCGCGCGCGACCTCGGCATTCTCGCGCGCTCGTTCCTGCGCGACCTGCCGGAATACGAATATTTCGTACACATCCCGGCAATCCGCTTCGGCAAGCGCGTCACCGGCAATTTCAACAAGCTGATCGGCCGCTACCCCGGGGCCGACGGTTTCAAGACCGGCTTCATCTGCGCCTCCGGCTACAATCTCGTGGCGTCGGCCACGCGCAACGGCCGCCGGCTGATCGCCGTCGTGCTCGGCGCCAACTCCGGCACTGCGCGTGCGGTGAAGGCGGCGCAGCTGCTCGAGCGCGGCTTCAGCCAGGACAATCTTACCTGGCTCCGCCCCTCGCTCGGCACCGTCGACAGGCTGGTGCCGGTCGACGCCTCGCCGCCGAACCTGCGCGAGGACATGTGCGGCGGTCATCGCAAGCGGCCGGCCAGCGACGATGACGACGCGCTGATCGCCACCAATGGCGGCACGTCCGGATCGGCCTCCGCCACCGGCGGCGAAGCCCAGGTGACCTTCTTCACCGCGGGCCTTCAGCCGCCCCTGATGAAGGCCTCCGAGCTGATGGCCACGGCGCCCGCGGCGGCCGAGCCCGTGCTGGTCTATACCGGCCCGACCCGCACCGGCACTGCCCTGATCGCGGCGGTCGCGGCCGATGCCGACCAGCAGGCCACGCCAAAGCCGCGTGGCAAGAAGTCGCGCGTCGCCAGGAAGCCCGACGCGACCGACAAGCCAGCCGACAAGCCGAAGGATGCCAAGACGGCGGCGGCAAAGCCGGCTGCCGCCAAGCCTGACGCCAAGAGCGATACCAAGTCCGCTGCGAAGCCGGCCGGGACCAAGCATGCCGCGGCCAAGCACGATGCGGCGGCGAAACCCGCCGAGAAGCCTGCGGCAGGCGGCGATCAGGCGGCCAAGCCCGCCAAGCCCAAGGCCGCGACCAAGCCCGCCGCCAAGCCGGCCAACAACAGTTAACGGCACCCATCGCAAGCCGCGCCCGCGCTTCGCACCTGCGGCAGAGCGGCTTGCGACAATTCCAGTAGCCACTCCCTGACCTTTGTCCTAAGCCTCGACCGGCTTGCCACCCGTTCCGGCAGGCTCGATACTGGCCGCAATGAGGCAAGCCCGAGACACAACGGGCTCTGGTAAATTGAGGGGAGTTTTCCATGGAGCGCATCTGGCTCAAGCAATATCCGCCCGGCGTCCCTGCTGATATCGAGCCGACCCAATACGCATCGCTGGTCGACCTTCTGGAGGAGAGCTTCGCCAAGTTCGCCGACCGCAAGGCATTCATCTGCATGGACAAGGCGATCAGCTATCGCGACCTCGACCAGATGTCGCTGGCGCTCGCCTCCTATTTACAGGGCCGTGGCCTGCAACGTGGCGCCCGCGTCGCGATCATGATGCCGAACGTGCTGCAATATCCGGTCGCGACCGCTGCCGTGCTGCGCGCCGGTTTCGCGGTGGTCAACGTCAACCCGCTCTACACGCCGCGCGAGCTCGAGCATCAGCTCAAGGATTCCGGCGCCGAAGCCATCATCGTGCTGGAGAATTTCGCCCACACGGTCGAGCAGGTGATCGCGAAGACGCAAGTCAAGCATGTCATCGTCGGCAGCATGGGCGACCTGCTCGGCTTCAAGGGCATGATCGTCAACGTCGTCGTCCGCCGCGTCAAGAAGATGGTGCCGGCCTGGTCGCTGCCAGGCGCGGTGTCCTTCAACGACGCGGTATCGGCCGGCCGCAGCCTGACGTTCAACAAGCCGAAGCTGTCGCCGGGCGACGTCGCCTTCCTGCAATATACCGGCGGCACCACCGGCGTCTCCAAGGGCGCCACCCTGCTCCACCGCAACATCGTCGCCAACGTGCTGCAGAACGACGCCTGGCTCCAGCCGGCACTCGCCGCGCCGCCGCATGTCGATCAGCTGATGATCGTCTGCGCGCTGCCGCTCTATCACATCTTCGCGCTGACGGCCTGCTACCTGCTCGCGGTGCGCGCCGGCGGCTGCAATCTGCTGATCCCCAATCCGCGCGACATCGCGGGCTTCGTCAAGGAGCTGGCGAAGTACCAGGTCAACAGCTTCCCGGCCGTGAACACGCTCTACAACGGGTTGATGCACCATCCCGACTTCAAGAAGCTCGACTTCTCCAAGCTGAAGATCTCGAACGGCGGCGGCATGGCGGTGCAGCGCCCCGTCGCCGAGCAGTGGAAGGCCGTGACCGGCTGCTTCATCGCCGAAGGCTACGGCCTCTCGGAGACCTCGCCGACACTGACCTGCAATCCCGCGACCACGACCGAGTTCTCGGGATCGATCGGCATCCCCGTGCCTTCGACCTGGATCTCGATCCGCGACGACGACGGCAACGAAGTCCCGCTCGGCCAGCCCGGCGAGATCTGCGCCAAGGGCCCGCAGGTGATGTCGGGCTACTGGAACAGGCCGGAAGAGACCGACAAGGTGATGACCGCCGACGGCTATTTCCGCACCGGCGACATCGGCGTGATGGACGAGAAGGGCTACACCAAGATCGTCGACCGCAAGAAGGACATGATCCTGGTCTCGGGCTTCAACGTCTATCCGAACGAGATCGAGGAAGTGATCGCGAGCAATCCGGGCGTGCTCGAATGCGCCGTGATCGGCATCCCCGATTCCAAGTCGGGCGAGGCGGTGAAGGCGTTCGTGGTGAAGAAGGATCCCAACCTCACCGCGGAAGCCGTGATCAAGTTCTGTCAGGAGCAGCTCACCGGCTACAAGGTGCCCAAGCACATCGAATTCCGCACCGACCTGCCGAAGACCAATGTCGGCAAGATCCTGCGCCGGCAGCTCCGCGACGAGAAGAAGGCGGAGGCGGCGTAAGCCGCGCCTTGGGTTCATGACTGACGTCGGCGACATCACGCCATCAGGCATTCTCGCCTTCTGGCGCGAGGCCGGCCGCGAGCGCTGGTACAAGCGCAGCGACGCTTTCGACGCGGAGGTCGGGCGTCGCTTTCTTCCGCTATGGAAGCGGGCGACCGCCGGCGAGCTGGCCTCCTGGGAAGAAAGCGACGAGGGCGCGCTCGCGCTCATCATCGCGCTCGACCAGTTTCCCCGCAACATGTTTCGCGGCACGCCGGAAGCCTTTGCCAGCGACGCGCCGGCGCGCGACGTCGCCCGCCGCGCAATCGATCGGGGCGTCGATCGCAGGATCGATCCCATCCTGCTCGAATTCCTCTATCTGCCCTTCATGCATTCCGAGCACCTGCCCGACCAGTTACATTGCGTCGCGCTGTTTCAGAACACAGACAATGCCGAGAACCTGAAATACGCGCGGGAGCACGCCGACATCATCCAGCGGTTCGGCCGCTTTCCCCACCGCAACCGCCTGCTCGACCGCGCCACCACCGAGGAAGAACAGGCCTTCCTCGACGCCGGCGGTTTTGCCGGCTGATGACATAACGGTGAAGGACCACGACCCTCGCCGCCAATGTTGTGCAGCGCCGCCGCACGGTCTAAAAAGCGGGACCGATTTTCAGGGAGACTGACGATGGCGATCCAGACTGGCGACAAGCTGCCCGAGGCGAAATTCCGCGTGATGACGGCCGAGGGTCCGCAGGTGAAGACCACCGACGACATCTTCAAGGGCAAGAAAGTGGCGCTGTTCGCAGTGCCCGGCGCCTACACCGGCACCTGCCACAAGATGCATCTGCCGAGCATCTTCCTCAACGCCTATGCCATGAAGGACAAGGGCGTCGACACCATCGCCATCGTCTCCGTCAACGACGCTTTCGTCATGAACGCCTGGAAGCGCGATACTGACCAGCGCGACGAGGCCATCTTCCTCGCCGACGGCAATGCCGACTTCGCCAAGGCGATCGGCATGGAGCTGGACGCCTCCGGCAACGGCCTCGGCATCCGCTCCAAGCGCTATTCGATGCTGGTCGAGGACGGCGTGGTGAAGAAGCTGAACCTCGAAGCGATGCCCGGCAAGGTCGAGGTCTCCGGTGGCGATACGCTGCTGGGGCAGCTGTAAGCTTTAGGCCCCGGCTCCTTCCAAGCAGGAAGTCCCGTAGGGTGGGCAAAGGCGCGTCAGCGCCGTGCCCACCATCTTTCCTCGATTGAGAAAAAGCCGTGGGCACGCTTCGCTTTGCCCACCCTACGAAACCGGGCGACGCCGCCGACAGCGCGTCGCCTACTCCGCCACCCGCTGCTGCAACCGCGCCTTCACGATCCCGTCGCGCGCCAGTTGATCCGCGCGCTCGTTCTCCGGGTGCCCGGCGTGGCCCTTGACCCAGTGCCAGCGGACCTCGTGCTGCTTCAGCGCCGCATCGAGGCGCTGCCATAGCTCGACATTCTTCACCGGCTTCTTGTCGGCGGTGCGCCAGCCGTTGCGCTTCCAGCCGTGGATCCAGCCGGTGATGCCCTGCCGCACATACTGGCTGTCGGTGTAGAGATCGACGGTGCACGGCTTCTTCAGCGCTTCGAGCGCGGAGATCGCCGCCATCAATTCCATCTGGTTGTTGGTGGTGTGGCGTTCGCCGCCGTTCAGCTCTTTTTCCTTGTCGCCGAACTTCAGGATCGCGCCCCAGCCGCCGGGCCCGGGATTTCCCGAGCAGGCGCCGTCGGTATAGATCGTGACGAGGGGAAGCTCGCTCACGCGACCAGTCCTGACGGCATCAGCCCGTAGTCGCGCACGCTGGAAACGCTCTGGTGGAAGCGCAGCTTGCGAAAATATTCCAGCGGATCCTTGGGCTTGACCAGCGCCCCCGGAGGCACGTTGAGCCAGTCGACCAGCCGCGTCAGCAGGAAGCGGATCGCGGCGCCGCGCGCGAGCAGCGGCAGCGCGGCTTCTTCCGCCTCGGAGAGTTTTCGCACCCGGCGATAGGCATTGAGGAAGGCGCGCGCCTTGGTGACGTTGAACGAATGGTCCGGCTCGAAACACCAGGCATTCAGGCAGATCGCGACGTCATAGGCCAGCATGTCGTTGCAGGCGAAGGTGAAGTCGATGATGCCGGAGAGCTTGTCGCCGAGGAAGAAGACGTTGTCGTTGAAGAGATCGGCGTGGATCACGCCCTCCGGCAGATTGCTCGGCCAGACCCCGCTCGAGAGATAGTCGAGCTCGGCGGCGAGAAACGCATGCAGGCCCGGCTGGACCTCGTCGGCGCGGCTTGCCGCCGCGTCGAACAGCGGCCGCCAGCCGGAGACCGACAGCGCATTGCCACGCTTGATCGCAAAATTGGCGCCGGCCAGATGCATCCTGGCCAGCCCCTCGCCGACGCCGGCGCAATGGGCCACGTTCGGCTTGCGCGGCCAGACGCCTTCGAGAAAGGTGATGATCGCGGCCGGCCGGCCCGACAGCTCGCGCAACGCCTCGCCGTCCCCGGCCTTCACCGGCAGCGGGCAGGTGACGCCGTGCTCAGCGAGATGCGTCATCAGCGCGAGAAAGAACGGCAGGTCGGTCTTCGCCACGCGCTTCTCATAGAGCGTGAGGATGAACGAGCCCTTGCTGGTGTGCAGCAGGAAGTTGGTGTTTTCGACGCCCTCGGCGATGCCCTTGTAGGAGAGCAATTCGCCGAGATCGTATTGCTTCAGGAAATCCGCAAGCTCGTCGGCGGCAACGTCGGTGTAGACCGCCATAAAAGTCTACTCGGCGGCGGCTTCGGGGCGCACCTGGCGCGGCAGCGGGAAGAACTCGTTCTCTTCCGCGGCCGAGACCGTCTCCACATGCAGCGTGTAGCGCTCGGCGAACGCATCCATGATCTCCTCGACGATCACTTCCGGCGCGGACGCGCCCGCGGTGATGCCGAGGCTCTTGATGTTGCCAAACCTGGTCCAGTCGATGTCGGTGGCGCGCTGCGCCAGTACCGCGATCCCGCAGCCTTCGCGCTCAGCGACCTCACGCAGGCGCTGCGAATTCGACGAGTTCGGCGCACCGACCACGATCAGGGCGTCGACCACCGGCGCCACCTTCTTCACCGCGAGCTGGCGGTTGGTGGTGGCGTAGCAGATGTCTTCCTTGTGCGGGCCGTTGATGTTCGGGAAACGCTCCTTGAGCAGCGCCACGATCTCCGCGGTGTCGTCGATCGACAGCGTGGTCTGCGTCACGAAGGCGATGTTGTCGGGGTTCTTCGGGACGATGGTCTTGGCGTCCTCGGCGGTCTCGATCAGGGTTACGGCGCCGACCGGAAGCTGGCCGAGCGTGCCGACCACTTCGGGGTGGTGGGAGTGGCCGATCAGGAAGATCTCGCGGCCACGCTTGAAGTGGATCGCGGCCTCGCRGTGCACCTTGGTCACCAGCGGGCAGGTCGCATCCAGCGAGAACAAATTGCGGGAGGTGGCGTCGGCCGGCACCGATTTCGGCACGCCATGGGCCGAGAACACCACCGGCGCGGTGGTGTTTTCCGGGATTTCGGCGAGCTCTTCGACGAAGATCGCGCCCTTCTTCTTCAACCCGTCGACGACGTATTTGTTGTGCACAATCTCATGGCGAACATAGACGGGGGCGCCGTATTTATCGAGCGCCCGTTCCACGGTGTCGATCGCCCGGACCACCCCGGCGCAGAAGCCGCGGGGAGAACAAAGCACGATCTTGAGGTCTGGTTTGGCTGACATTGAGCGATCTCGGGACCGAATCACCCGTTTCGCCTTCTGGCGGGGGCGGTCAATGGATGGAATTGGGCTTTAATGGGTCTGCTAGGACTTTACAGGCGCTTCCAAGGGAATTGGGCCCCCTTTCGGGCTCTGTCAAGGCACTATCTATAGCAGAACCATTGCGTGGCTAGCCCCTCCGGGCTTATATAGCGCGAATTCCCTGTCATCGCTGATGACCACCGGTTTCGCCTCCAGAGGGGTGGGCGAAGCACAAAGGAGATTTGCCATGAGCAACGCACCTCTGATGCCCAAGGCGACCGCCGTCTGGCTGCTCGACAACACCGCGCTGACCTTCGACCAGGTCGCCGATTTCACCAAGATGCATCCCCTCGAGGTGCGCGCGATCGCCGACGGCGACGCTGCCCAGGGCATCAAGGGCATGGACCCCCTCTCCAACGGCCAGCTGACCCGCGAGGAGATCGAAAAGGGCGAGAAGAACCCGGATTACCGGCTCCGCCTTCAGGAGAGCAAGGTCGTGCTGCCGCCCCAGCCCAAGCGCAAGGGCCCGCGCTACACCCCGGTCTCCCGCCGCCACGAGCGCCCGAGCGCCATCCTCTGGCTGCTGCGCAGCCATCCAGAGCTCAAGGACGCCCAGATCATGCGCCTGGTCGGCACCACCAAGAGCACCATCGCCAGCGTTCGCGACCGCACCCACTGGAACACCTCCCAGCTGACCCCGATCGACCCGGTGACCCTTGGCCTTTGCTCGCAGATCGAGCTCGATTTCGAAGTGGCGCGCGCGGCGAAGGAAAAGCCGATCGACACAGCCTATGGCGGCGCCACCCTGCTGCCGGCCTCCGAGACCACCAAGAAGGACGAGTTCGAGCCGGCGGAGCGATCGAACGACGATCTCAACGTCGACGCCGTGTTCGCCAAGCTGAAGACGCTCGGCGGCAAGAAGCAGGACGAGGAGGAGGAGTAAGGCTCCGCTCCCGGTTACGATCGAACGCAATTCGAACGCGGCAGGGAAACCTGCCGCGTTTTTGTTTTGCGGAGACCCTCGCGATCGGCACAGATGCAGCCACACGCAAGCTGCAGTCCCCTCCCCCCTTGCGGGGGAGGGTTAGGGAGAGGGGTTGCCCCACGGGGACTTCCTCCATCAATTCAAAGCGTCTGGCGAAGCTCTCTCGCGCCTTTTGCTGGGCTGCCCCTCTCCCCCGCCCTCCCCCGCAAGGGGGGAGGGAGCGCAGGGTCAACCGCGGCCACAGCTCGTCTTCAAACAACGCGTCAAAACTTGTACGTCACACCACCACCGACCAGCCACGGATCGATATGCGCGGTGCCTGTGACCGGCAGGCCGCTGACGGTCGCTGAGTAATCCGGCCGCAGCCAGAGCTTCTTGACGTCGACGTTGAGACCCCAGTGCCGGTCGAGCATGTAGTCAAAGCCGAACTGCACGGCGCCGCCCCAGGCGTTGCTGACGTGCACGCTGGTGGTGGTGGCAACGATCGCGGGCGGACCGACGATGGCGGCTGGCGCATTGGCAGCCGAATTGTTGAAGAACACGGTGTAGTTCACGCCGGCGCCGATATACGGCTTGAACGCGCCGAAATTGTCGAAGTGATATTGCAAGGTCAGCGTCGGCGGCAGCAGCGTGGTCTTGCCGATCGGCAGGTTCGCGAGCGAGCCGTTGCCGCTGATCGAGTGCCTGGTCACGCCGAGGATCAGCTCGGCCGCGATGTTCTTGGTGAAGAAATAGCTGATGTCGAGCTCGGGCACGACCTGGTCGCTGATCGAGAGCCCGGAATTCGGCGACGACAGCGACGGCACGCCTGCGACATTGACGGTTGAGCCACCGGCATCCGGCAACACGCCGAGCACGCGCAGACGCACCATCCACGGATTGAACGCTTCTACCGGCGGCGGTGCCTTCTTATAGACAGGCAGATCGGCCGCCTGCACCGAGCCAAAAGTCCCCACGAGCATCGCGCCAACCGTCGCAAGCCGCGCCAGGTTTTTTGTCGTTCCGTTCATTGCATTCCCCTTCAGCCATCTCTCGCGCGTCGTTGCGCGACATCAGCGTCAGAGCAGAAAGGGGATGGTGATGGATTTGACGCCGATCAAATCAGGACTGACGCGACACGATTTGGTTGTGGCGTTGCCGATGTGTCACGAGAAACGCGAATGAATGCGCAGGATAATTCCGTAGCCGATGTCACGGCCGCTCGGGATGGTTCAGCATGTACTCGCCGAGATCGCGCTGACGGCGGTCGGACCGGGCGGTGGCAGCGTTGCGCTGGACGTCGCGGTCCTTGCGGCATGCCACGTATTCGGGCGAGCCCTGCGCATAGCCGCGACTCTGACAGACCGCGTCGTCATCGTCACCGCCCACCGCCACCGGCGTCTGGTAGCGCGCGGAGCAGGCGGAGACAGCGATGGCGAGCAGCACGGCGACAAGCAGGCGCGGCGCGGTGGCGAGTGGCATACGAGGTCCCCTGTTGGCCGGCCCTGTTTAGCCCGGAATGAGGAGATTGTAAGTCCCTGGGCGTCGTTCTCCACGCGCTGTCATTCCCCGCGACCCGGCTACGCCAAGGCTTCGCCGGGGTTGAGGTCCAGGGGCGCCGAAGCTTTAGCGTAGGCGGCAGGCGGGGAATCCAGTACTCCGCGGCGGTCATTGGGTCACACAACTCCGGCCGCGGCGTACTGGATCACCCGCTTTCGCGGGTGATGACAGCGGAGATCGCCTCACACCCTGCCCTTCAGCGCCTCGCCGATCTCGTCCAGCACCTTGGGATCCTCGATCGTGGCCGGCATGGTCCAGGCTTCGCCATCGGCGATCTTCTTGATGGTGCCGCGCAGGATCTTCCCCGAGCGCGTCTTCGGCAGGCGGCCGACGGTGATGGCGAGCTTGAAGGCGGCGACGGGGCCGAGCCTGTCGCGCACCAGCGCGACGATCTCCTTTTCGATCTCCGCAGGCGCGCGCTTCACGCCGGCCTTGAGCACCAGGAAGCCGCAGGGCACCTCGCCCTTGATCGCGTCCTTGACGCCGAGCACGGCGCATTCGGCGACGTCCGGATGCGAGGCCAAAATCTCCTCCATGCCGCCGGTGGAGAGCCTGTGGCCGGCGACGTTGATGATGTCGTCGGTGCGGCCCATCACGAAGACATAGCCGTCCTCATCCTTGTAGCCGGCGTCCGAGGTTTTGTAGTAGCCGGGGAATTCAGTGAGGTAGGCGTCCTTGAAGCGCGCGTCCTGATTCCACAACGTCGGCAGGCAACCCGGCGGCATCGGCAGCTTGATGACGATCGAGCCCATGGTGTTGGGGCCGACGGGCTTTGCGGCTTCGTCGACGACGTCGACCTGGTAGCCCGGCATCGGCACCGTCGGCGAGCCATGCTTCACCGGCAGCATGCCGAGACCGACCGGATTGCCGGCGATGCACCAGCCCGTCTCGGTCTGCCACCAATGGTCGATCACCGGCACCTTCAACTGCTGCTCCGCCCATTCCACCGTCGGCGGATCGGCGCGCTCGCCGGCGAGGAACAGCGTGCGGAATTGCGACAGGTCGTATTGCCGGATGAACTTGCCTTCCGGATCCTCCTTGCGGATCGCGCGGAACGCCGTCGGTGCGGTGAAGAAGGCGACCGCCTTGTGCTCGCTGATGACGCGCCAGAACGCGCCGGCATCGGGCGTGCCGATTGGCTTGCCCTCGTACATGATCGACGTCGCACCATGCAGCAGCGGGCCATAGATGATGTAGCTGTGGCCGACCACCCAGCCGATGTCGGAGCCACACCACCAGACCTCGCCCGGCTTGACGCCATAGAGATTGAACATCGACCATTTGACCGCGACGAGATGGCCGCCATTGTCGCGCACCACGCCCTTGGGGATGCCGGTCGTGCCTGAGGTGTAGAGGATGTAGAGCGGATCGGTGGCGGCGACAGGCACGCAAGGGGCCTTCTTGCCGTCGTTCATCGCCTTGCGGCGAAGGCTCTCCCAATCGTAGTCGCGGCCCGGTGTGAGGTCGCAGATATGCTGGGAACGTTGCAGTACGATGCAGGCCTTCGGCTTCGTGCTCGCAAGCTTGATCGCCTCGTCGAGCAGCGGCTTGTACTGCACGATCCGGCCGGGCTCGATGCCGCAGCTTGCGGAGAGAATGAGCTTCGGCTGAGCGTCGTCGATGCGGGTGGCGAGTTCCTTGGCGGCAAAGCCGCCGAACACCACCGAGTGCACCGCGCCGATGCGCGCGCAGGCGAGCATCGCGACGACGGCCTCCGGCACCATCGGCATATAGAGGATGACGCGATCGCCCTTGGCGACGCCAAAATCCTGCATGATGGCGGCGAGCGCCTGCACCTCCCCCAATAGCTCGGCATAGGTGAACCTGGTGACCGAGCCCGTCAGCGGCGAATCATGGATCAGCGCGACCTGGTCGGCGCGGCCGCGTTCGACATGGCGGTCGAGCGCGTTGTAGCAGGTGTTGACGACGCCTCCCATGAACCAGCGGCCGTAGACGCCCTGCGAGGCATCGAAGATCGTCTTCGGCGGCTCGATCCAGTCGATCTCCGTGGCCGCCTCGGCCCAGAAGCCCTGGGGATCAGCCAGCGAGCGCGCATGGACCTCGTGATAGAGGCTCGTTCCCTTGACGTTCATTCCCGCGCTCCCATCCCTTTCGCCTAGCCTTGACTTGACCGACAGGACGAGCGTCCCGCCATGACAGGGATCAAGTGCCGGCGTTGTTTGAGAGGTATTTTCCCGGGAACGGGCCGCGGTTCAAGCTGAAAAGGATGGGTCTTTGGGAGGGAGGGAAGAAAGGCCATCGCAGCAAGCTGGAGCCACGACAAAGGTGAGCCCTCTCCCCCTTGCGGGGGAGAGCGGGAGAGAGGGGTGGCCACGAACTCTGTCTGGAGTTTGTGGCCACCCCTCTCCCTAACCCTCCCCCGCAAGGGGGGAGGGAACGCAGTGTGCGCGTAGAGGCGCCTCAACTCTCCATCGCATTCAGCCGCTGCAACCGTTCCTGCATGACCTTCCTCAGATCATAGCCGGGCCGGCCGAAGCTCGTATTCCGCGTGGCGAGGAAATCGCGCTGGGTCTTGCGCAGGTCGCCGGCCGAACGGCCTTTCGTGGCCTTCAGCACGCGCTCATAGGTCTCGGCGATCTGGCGATCGAGCACGCCGAGTTGCGGATCGGCGCAGATCACCTTCTCGACCTCGCGCTTCGCCGTGGCGCAATCGAACGACGGGCCGTTGCCGGAATTCGCCGCGAGCGGACGCAGCGGCTCGGCGCCGAACTTCGCGATCTCCGCCATCATGGTGCGGCGGCCGTTGGCCGCGTTCTCGTTGCCGGGATCGAGCTTCAGCGCCGTCTCGTAATCGGCCAGCGCCTTCTTGCGCTCGCCCATCTTCTTGTAAAGCACCGCGCGGTTGTTGAAGGTCTGCGCGAAATTCGGATCGATCTTGAGCGCAGCCTCGTAGTCGCTGAGCGCCGCGCCAAGCTCGCCCTTGAGCTGGTAAGAGTCGCCGCGGTTGGTGAAGAAGTTCGGCCGCGGCGCCAGCCGCAGCGCCTGGTCGTAGTCGGCGATCGCCTTGTCGTACTCACCCATCGCGGCCAGCACCAGGCCACGATTGTCGTAATATTCGGGGACCTTCGGATCGAGCTTGATCGCCTCGCCGTCGTCGGCGACCGCCTTGTCGAGCTGACCGAGCTTCTTGTAGGCCGCGCCGCGATTGGTGTAGGCGCGCGGCCGGTTCGGATCGAGCCGCAGCGCCTCGCTGAGATCGCGGATCGCCTTCTCGTTGTCGCCACCGAGATAATAGTTCACGCCGCGGTCGGACCAGGCCTGCGCATCATCCGGCTTCAGCTTGATCGCCTGATCGTAATCGGCGAGCGCGCGGTCGAGCCGGCGCTGATTGGTGTAGACGACGCCGCGCAGCTCGTAGGCTTCCGCGTCCTGCGGATCGAGTTCGATGGCCTTGCTGAGATCAGCCGCGGCACGGTTGAGATCGCCGCCGGCCTCGCGCAGCAGGTCGCCGCGCAGGCGCCAGGCCTTTGCGTTCTTGCCGTCCAACGCGATGGCGCGGTCGATATCCCGCAGCGCCTGCGTGAGGCCGCCTGAGGTTCGCGCATTGGCGTCGGCGCGCACCAGCAGCGCGGCGGCGCGGTCGGAGCTCGAATTGGTGGTTTGGTCGATGATGGCGCCGCACGCCGTGATCAGTTCGGCGGGCGCAGTCTTGCTGCCCATCACGCAATCGACGGTAGCAGAGGCCGGGGCGGCGAGGATAAGGCTCATCGCGGCGCTGAGCAGGAAGGCGCGAAGCGGGATTTTGGCAAACGGGAACATTTGCGCGGAAGAACGCGTGCCGCACATCGGGAAGACTCCGTGACATCAGGTGTTCACCATTGTCGCGGCGGGCGAGGAATGGGTTCAATTCGGGCCTGTTAGGGACGCACGGGCGCCTGCACTCCCTCGCCCGGTTTGCGGGGAGAGGCGAAGGAAGCCCTCAATACCCGTCCACCCCGTTGATCCGCTGCAGCCGCTCCTGCATCGCCTTCTTCAGATCGTACCCGGCCCGCCCATAACCAGCATTGCGGCGGGCAATGAATTCGTCCTGCTCGCGCTGAAGTGCCTTGGCTTCCGCAGGATTGCGCGCCTCCCGGACCACGCGGGCATTCGATGCAAAAATCTCCCGATCGAGATCGGCGAGCTCGCGGTTGGCGCAGATCGCCTTCTCGACCGCCCGGGCCGCACTCTTGCAATTGAAGCTTGGCTTGCCGGCCACAGCCATCTGCGCGCCGATCCGCTCGAGCTCGCGCGCCATCGCCTTGTGATTGGCCTTGGCCTTCTCGTGGTTCGGATCAATCTTCAGTGCGGCGCCGAAATCCTGCACCGCCTTCGGCTTGTCGCCCTTCTTCAGCCAGAGCTCGCCGCGGGCGTTGAAGAGGTCGGCCAGGGTCGGATCGAGTTGAAGAGCGCGGCTGTCGTCGGCGATCGCACGGTCGACCTGGTCATGCCGCGCATAAAGCGCGCCGCGCGCGACCAGCGCCTTGACCAGGTCCGCCTTGGCCGTCTTCTCGTTGTCGATGACGGAGGCGCAGGCGGAGCCGGCCTTGTCCATGTCGTCGGCGGCAGCAGCAGCGAGGCACGGCGCGACATCGACCTGCACGACGGCGGCGGGCTCGCCGCCGGTCGCGGCACGGGCCGCCCCGAGCGAAAGCGCAAAGAGCGCCACCGCACCGGACAATCGAATGAGATTTTGAGAACGCATGCTAGCTGCAGTCGGAAAGTCTTGGCTTGAATCTTGGCCTGGGTCTTGGCTTGGGTCTTGGCTTGAGCCTTGCCTTGAGGGTGCACTATCCATCATACGGCCGGATTGGTGCTAGCTTGTGGCACAGCCAAAATCGGTTTCGGGGATCAACGTGTCGACATTCGAATGGATCATCGTGCTTCTGCTCGGCGCCGTTGCATTATCGGCGCTGGCGCGGCGGATCAAGGTCCCCTACCCGACCTTTCTCGCCATCGGCGGCGCGCTGATCGCGTTCGTGCCGAACAGCCCGTCCTGGACGCTCGAACCCGACCTGGCATTGGCGCTTTTTGTCGCACCGGTGCTGATGGATGCCGCCTTCGACACCTCGCTGCGCGATCTCCGCAACAACTGGGTTCCGGTCTCGACCCTGGTGGTCGCCGCGGTCGGCCTGACCACGGTCGGCGTGGCCTTCGTCGCGCACCGGCTGATGCCTGACATGCCCTGGGCCGCCGCCATTGCGCTCGGCGCCATCGTGGCCCCGCCGGATGCGGCGGCCGCGGTCGCGATCCTGAGCCAGGTCAAGCTGCCCTATCGCATGGTGAAGGTGCTGGAAGGCGAGAGCCTGCTCAACGACGCCAGCGCGCTTCTGATCTATCGCATCGCGGTCGGCGCTGTCGTCATGGAGCATCTGAAATGGAGCGAGGTCGCGCCGACGATTGCACTCGGGCTGGTCGGCAGCGTCCTCGCCGGTCTTTTGGCCGGGCGCATCATCCCGCTGTTCCTGGAACGCGTGAAGGAAGCGCCGAGCGCGATCATCGTGCAGTTCGCCACCACCTTCATGGTCTGGATCGCAGCCGAGCATCTCGGCCTCTCCGGCATCCTCACCATCGTCGTCTACGCCATCACCGTCGCGCGCACCGCGGGGGCGCGCATGCCGGCGCGGTTGCGGGTGCCGTCCTATGCGGTCTGGGAGACGATGGTGTTCGTGCTCAACGTGCTCGCCTTCATGCTGATCGGCATGCAGATGCGGCCGATCTGGACGCGGCTCGACGCGGAGGTCCGCTGGGAATATTGCGTGGCGGCCGCCTGGATCCTGCTCACAGTGGTCCTGGTGCGGCTTGCCTGGATCACGTTCTACCGCGCGACGCTGCGCGTCCTGATCGCGCACGGGCTCTATCATCCGAAGGATCCCAAGCAGGTTGCCTCGCCGAAGGGTGGCCTCATCATCTCCTGGTGCGGCATGCGCGGTCTCGTCACGCTCGCCACCGCCTTCGCCCTGCCGGAAAGCTTCCCCTATCGCGACTTCATCGTCTTCATCGCCTTTGCGGTGGTGCTGGGCTCGCTGGTCATCCAGGGCCTGACGCTGCGGCCGCTGATTCTCGCCTTCGGCCTCAAGGACGACGATCCCGTCGGTATCGAGGTCGCGCGCGCCCGCGCAGTCGCCTATCGCGCCGCGCTCGATGCGATCGAGGACGATCCGTCGGAGGAGGCGGAAATCCTGCGGCTCGAATACCGCGCCATCCTGATGCAGGCCGACGACGATCCGCACGGCGGCATCGCCAGCGGCGAATTGCCCGCCGATCCGCTGCGCCGCCGCGCCATCGAGGCCGCGCGCAAATCGATCCTCGGCCTTCGCGATACCGAAGTGATCGGCGACGACGCGTTTCACCGGATCGAGGAAGAGCTCGATCGCGCAGAGTTGAGCGCGGGCGGTTAAACTCCGCTCGAGCGTTGAGCGGCGTCCCGGCCTATCCAGGTGGTCAGGAGCTTGAACCAAACACCGCCTCTCCAGACTCATTCCAGATGACGACCTTGATCGACGACCGTCGTGTACGCGCGCGTGATGCGTCGCCTGCACGATATTTTTATCTCAATATGGCACTGGCCTGCGCGGCCACCGCGTTTCTCGGCTTCGCGCCGACCTATTTCGTACCGCTCGCGCAGCGGACGTTTTCCGCGAGCCCGGTGATTCATTTTCACGGACTCCTGTTCTTCACCTGGTCTCTCTATTTCGCGATCCAGACCTGGCTCGCGGCGTCGGGCCGCGTGGTCAATCACCGCGCGCTCGGGATTGCCGGCGTGTCGCTTGCGACCGCGATGACGATCTTCGGCTTCCTCGCCTCGGTGCACGTGATGCAGCACGCCGCCGCACTTGGGCAGAAGGATGCCGGCATCGGCTTCTCGATCGTGCCGATGAGCGGCATCGCGTTCTTCGCGGTGGTGTTCGTGCTCGCGATCATCAACACGCGAAAGCCCGAGATTCACAAGCGCCTTATGCTGCTTGCCGCGGTCTCGATCCTCGACGCCGCGATCGCGCGCTGGTTCATTACCTTCCTCGCGCCTCCCGGACCGCCCGGCCCGCCGCCGGTGCCCGTCACGATCGCCCCGGCCGTGGTCGCTTCGCTCCTGCTCGTCGTCGCTATGGTGCGCGACTGGCGCACCGATGGCCGCGTGCACCCGGTCTACATCTACGGTACGCTCGCGCTGCTGGCGGTGAAGGTGCTGAACTGGCCGATCAGCGAGAGTGCGGCGTGGCATTCGTTTGCCGGAGGCATCCTGGCGCTGGCGCAGTAGTCACCGCTGTCGTCCCGGACAAGCGCAGCGCAGATCCGGGATCCATAGCCACAGGACGTGGTTTGGCGAAGACTCGGAGTTGCTAGCTCGCGCGGCAACTTCGTCCTGTGGCTATGGGTCCCGGGTTCGCGCTTTGCGCGTCCCGGGACGACGAAGGAAATTGGAGCTACGCCCCCGCCTTGCACGTGATCCCGCCGTCGACCACCAGCTCGATCCCCGTCACATATTTCGACTCGTCCGACGCCAGGAACAGCGCGGCATTGGCGACGTCCCAGGCCTCGCCCATGTGCCCCATCGGCACCTGCGCATCGCGCGCGCGCCACATCGCTTCGACGTCGCCCTTGGCGTAGCTGTTCGCGAGACCCGCGGAATGCTCCACCATCGGCGTCTTCATCAGGCCGGGCAGGATTGCATTCACCCGCACATGGTTCTTCGCGAACTCGATCGCGGTGGAGCGCGTCAGCTGGTTCATTGCCGCCTTGCTGGCGTTGTAGCTGACATAGGAAATCCCGACATGCCGGATCGAGGCGATCGAGGAGATGTTGATGATCGAGCCGCCGCCCTGCTTCACCATCACGGGGACGATGTGCTTCATGGCGAGATAGGCGCTCTTGAGGTTGACAGTGAAGACGCGGTCCCAGCTCTCCTCGGCGACCTCGACCACGCTGCCCATCTCGGCGATGCCGACATTGTTGTCGAGCACATCGATGCGGCCATAGGCTTTCAGGCACGCCGCCACCATCGCCTCGATCTCGCTCGCGCGCGAGACGTCCGCGGTGAAGGCAGTCGCATTGCCGCCCTCACCCGTGATGATCTTCGCGGTCTCCTCGGCTGCGGCACCGTTGCGATCGACGCAAAACACCTGCGCGCCCTCGCGCGCAAAGGTCACCGCGGTCGCCTTGCCGTTGCCCCAGCCGGGCCCGATCGAGCCGGCGCCCACCACCATCGCAACCTTGCCCTTGAGCCGATCCATCGCGTGTCTCCCGTGTTGTTGTTAATTGTAGCCCGGGCGTGGCGAGCTACGGATCGTTACAGACCTTCATCGTGGTGACGTTAGCACCGATGGGATGCCCGACAATCTCCGAAAGAGTCCGGCAGCTTCCATCATGGCATAACCGCCATTCCCCGGCCGCGCCGGAATTGCCAAGCACGACCTCCTGCATCGGTGCACGCTGCGGCTGCCATTGAAACCAGCCGTCGACGAGGCGCGCCTCGGGCGGCGGCTCCATGCCGGGCCCGGTGCCTTTGACCCGCGCCTGCACCAGGTCGAGGCCGGCAGGCGTGACGCGCCAGTCCTCCTGCCAGTCGACCTTCGCGATCGAATGCGTCCACACCAGCGTGAAGGCGGAAAGCGCCAGCGCTTTCACGCCACCCGCTGTTGCGAAGCAGAGGCTCACGCGGCTTCGACGACGGCGGGCGGACGCTGCCGCCACTGCCACAGCAAGAGCGCGGCGGAGAGCACGAAGCCGGCGGTGTCGCTGAAGGCGAAGTCACCGAGCAGGCAGAGCGCGGCTCCGAGCGCGAGCACGCGTTCGAGCAGCGTCATGCGCGTGAACAGAAAACCGATCGCGACCATGCCGAACAGGCCGATCGCCACCAGCGCCTTGAAGGTCGCGAGCGCCACCGCACCATAGAAGCCGAGCTTGGCCGCCATGGGATCGCCGGCCTGCAGCATCAGCGCCGGCGAATAGACGAAGATGAACGGAATGACGTAGCCGGCTAGCGCGATACGCATCGCCTCCCAGCCGATCTTGTCCGGATTCTCCTTCGCGATCGGCGCCGCCGCCAATGCGGCGAGTGCCACCGGCGGCGAGAGGTCGGCCATGATGCCGTAATAGAACGCGAACATGTGGCTCGCGATCAGGGGCACGCCGAGCTTCGCCAGCGCCGGCGCGGCGAGCGCGGCGGTGATGATGTAGGTCGGGATGGTCGGAATGCCGGTGCCGAGCAGGATCGACAGCAGCATGGTCATGATCAACGCCAGGAACAGGCTCTTCTCGCCGAGACCGATCACCCAGCTGCCAAAAATGGTGCCGACGCCGGTCTGCGACATCATGCCGATGATGACGCCGACGATGGCGCAGGCCATACCCACCGTGATCGCCGACTTCGCACTCTCGGCCAGCGCATTGCGGCATTCGCGCAAGGCCGCGAACCCGCCGCGCACGAACGCCGTGATCACGATCAGCCCGACGACGACGCTCGCGACCGGCACGATCTGGAGACCGTCGCGCGACAGCGCGCCGACGACGAGCGCAAGTCCGATCCAGAAGATGGAGCGGACGACCATCGAGGAGGCRCCGGCCGTGATGCTGGCGCCGAGGATCAGTGTCACCGTGAGCGCAAGGCCCATGCTGCCAGCATAGAGCGGCGTAAAGCCCTCGAACAGCATGTAGACGAGCGCCGCGAGCGGCAGCACGAGATACCAACGCGTCACCAGCGCCTTCCAGGCGCTCGGAATCTCCGAGCGCTTCATGCCGACGAGGCCGTGCTTGCCGGCTTCCAGATGCACCATCCAGAAGGCGGACGCGAAATAGAGGATGGCGGGGATCGCCGCCGCCTTGACGATTTCCGAGTACTGGACGCCGAGCGTCTCCGCCATGATGAAGGCGACCGCGCCCATCACCGGCGGCATGATCTGCCCGCCCATCGAGGCCGTCGCCTCGACACCGGCGGCAAAGGCGCGGCGATAGCCGAACCTGATCATCAGCGGAATCGTGAACTGGCCGACGGTGACGACGTTGGCGACGCCGGAGCCGGAGATGGTGCCCATCATGCCCGAGGCGAACACCGCAACCTTCGCAGGTCCGCCGCGCGTCCTGCCGAACAGGCCGAGCGAGACATCGGTGAAGAGCTGGATCATGCCGGCGCGTTCCAGGAACGAGCCGAACAGGATGAACAGGAAGATGTAGGTCGCCGAGACGTAGATCGGCACGCCGTAAAAACCTTCGGTGCCGAACGACAGATGCGTGACGATCTGGTCGAAGTCGTAGCCGCGATGGTTGAGCGGCGACGGCAGATATTGCCCGAAGAACCAGTAGACGAGACACGCGCCGCACATCAGCGGTAGCGCCGCGCCCATCAGGCGCCGCGTGCCCTCGAAGATCAGCACCGCGAGCAGCGTGCCGACCGCGAGATCGAGCCGCGTCGGATCGCCGTCGCGCGCAATCAGGTCGGCATAGAAGATCCATTGATAGAGGCCGCAGAAGAAGCCGGCGCCGCCGATCACCCAGCCAAGCGCGCGACCGACATCGCTCTTCGCGGTGAAGTTGGCGATCAGGCCGAAAGTGAGGAGAACGAGGAAACCGACATGTACCCCGCGCACCACCTGGCTCGGCAGATAGTTGAAGGCGGCGACATAGAGCTGGAAGGTGGCGAAGGCAATGCCGATCCAGTAGGCGAGAGTGCCCCACCAGCCCGGACCAAAACCTTCCGGAAAACCGTGCTCGAAATTGTCGAATTCAACCTTGATAGGCCCTGCGGAGCCCTCTGCCTGCAACATCGATATGTCCCCGAGCCCTTATGGTGCGTCATTATAACATTGGCAGTGCCACCGCACGCGTCATGGCCGGGCTTGTCCCGGCCATCCACGGCCTACGGTGTCGCCAAGAACGTGGATGCCCGGGACATCTGCGCGAAGACGCGCTTCGCGCTTTTGCCCGGGCATGACGACACGAATGGAGCTGATCTTACTTGATCAGCCCTTTTTCCTTGTAATAGCGGATCGCGCCGGGATGCAGCGGAACCGGGCTGCCGGTGGCGGCCGCCTCGAGCTTGATCTCCTTGCCCGCGGCATGGGCGTTCTGCAATTCGGGCAGCGACTCGAAGATCAGCTTGGTCATCTGGTAGGCGAGGTCGTCCGACACCGCGGAGCTCGTCACGAGATAGTTGACCACGGCCGCGGTCGGCACGTCCTTGTCCTGGCCGGTATAGGTATTGGCCGGAATGATTGCCGAGATGAAGGGCGGGCCGATCTTGTCGATGGTCTCCTTCGGCACCGACACCACGGTGATCGAGGCCGAACTCGAGAGATCCTTCAGCGAGGCGACGCCAAGGCCGGCCGATTGAAGCGTCGCGCCCAACTGGCGGTTCTTCATGAGGTCGACGGATTCGGCGAACGGCAGATATTCGACCTTGCCGAGGTCCTGATAGGTCATACCTGCGGCCGCGAGGATCGCACGGGAATTGAGCTCGGTGCCCGACTTCGGCGCGCCGACCGAGAGGCTCTTGCCCTTGAGGTCTGCGAGCGTCTTGATGCCCGATTCGGCGGTCGCGACAATCTGGATGTAGTTCGGATAGATCGCGCCGATGGTGCGCAGCTTGTCCAGCTTGGACTTGAAGCCGGCTTCCTCGTCGCCCTCCCAGGCGGCTTTGAGCGAGTCACCCAGCGTGAACGCAATTTCACCGCGGCCCTGCTGGAGCAGGATCAGGTTCTCGACCGACGCCTTGGTGGCCTGCACCTGCGTCTTCACATTCGGAATCTTGTCGCCGTAGATCTTTCCGATCGCGACCCCGAGCGGATAGTAGACGCCGGAGGTGCCGCCGGTCAGCACGTTGATGAAGGATTGCGCATGCGCGCAAGGTGCCGACGCCGCCAGGGCAAGAGCCGCGGCCGCGCCGAAAATCGTCCGTTTCATGGTTGTTGTACTCCCCAAACCGGCCGGGAAATTGGCCGGATGGGGGAAGCGGGTCAACCCATCCAAAAGTCACAACAGGACTGCGGTAAACGGCTGACCCGGCTCGATTTTTGGGGAACCCGCGGGTGCGGCGAGGTGGCGCAATCAGGGTCTGGCGCGTGTCTCGCCCTCGCCGGCAAGCCTTACTGGCAAGCTCTTGCTGGCAAGCCCTTATTGGAAGGTCATGTCCAGGCACTTGGAGATGTCGGAGCCGAGGCCGGAGGAGATGATGATGCAGCCGCGCACCTTCTGCGCGGTGACGTCGGCGGCCCAGACCGAATAGCCGCCGGGGCCGAAGAACGAGTTGGTGTTCGGCGGTTCGGTCTCGGTCGCGTCGAAATCGTATTTGCCGTCGGTCTCGAAGATGCGCGGCTTCTTGGTGCAGCCGCCGTCGGTCTGGACGTTGATGACTTCCTTGTTGTCGCGGGTCAGCGCCAGCGAGACCTGGCAGCGGAAATATTCCGAGGTCTTGGTGTTGAACAGGTAGGTGTAAGACTTGCAGGTCGCGGTGTTCAGCTTGCCCGGGGCGAGGCCACGGCTGCACGAAATCCGCTGGTTGTGGCTGAGTTGGTAGTCATCCGCCCGGGCGACGGGCGCCAGCGCCGTCACCAACAGCGCGGCGGCTGAGCAGGCTTTCACGACTTGGTTCATCCGAATCATCCCCCTACCAATATTTTTGTCGAATTGCGTTCTAGACTGAAAGCGGAACATAGTCGCGCGGGGACGAAGGGAAAATCACAAACTGCTGGGCAGGACGTGATGCGCTGCGGCGCTTTCGCAAATTGACCTGTAAACGCCGTTCGTGATTTGTTCAAGATGGCAACCCCAACGATGGGGAGGATGGGATGATGGCATTTTCAACGAAGACATTTGCACTTGCACTCACAGCAACGCTCGGCGCATTCAGCGCACCCGCATTGGCGCAGACCGCGGCAACGCCCTGGGAGCTCAAGCCCGACACCGGCTATGCCTATGACAAGGACGGCAAGACCTTCTCCTACAAGATGGGCACCAACAATGCCGGTGAACTCCTGAAGGGCGCCAAGAAGGTGCCGAAAGGCACGCTGTTCTTCATCGGCCACAACGGCCAGCTCTACATGCGCAGCGGCCCGTATCTCGAAGGCGACGGCAAGTTCAAGTTCGGGTCGGATCAGTAAGGGGCGACGGCCAACCCAAGCACTCGGTGTCATCACCCGCCTTGTGCGCGCTTGCGCACTGGGGCGGGTGATCCAGTATTCCAGAGGCCGTTGTGCTTCAATCGAGAGGCTGCGGCGTACTGGATGCCCCGGTCAAGCCGGGGCATGACAGCGGAGGATGTGGCAGCGAGGACTAGAACGCCCCCGCCAGCTCCCGTGCGCCGGCATTGTTGCTGTTCGAGTCCATCCGCGTATCCGTCACCGCCAGCAGCTTGGCCACCGTGTTGTGGCGGATCGCGACCGGGTTGCGCTCGTAGCCGCCGCGCTGGAAGAAGTTCGAGGTCGGCACCTGCTCGCGCATCGCCTGCGGCATCGTCACCATGTCGAGGCCGGTGCCGTCGCCGGTGAGGTTCATCATCTCGAGCTCGGCGGCGGTGAGCGGCCGGGTGTAGCCCTTGGTGCGCGCGAACAGCACCGAAGTCAAAAGCTTATGGGTTTGCAGCATCGGGCCGATATCGATGTCCAGCACCATGGCATGCATGGCCCAGCCCTGCGCGGTGTTGCCGATCTTCTCGTGCTCCGACCAGGTGTCCGGCACCGATTTCGCCTGCGCCACCATCTTCTTCAGCACGGCAAGCTTGTGCTCGAGCGGCTGGCGCGCCGGCCCGGACGTCCGCGCCACCTTGTCGGAAAGCGCGCGAATGAGTTCATGGCCCTGCTCGGCCAGCAGCTCGACGCTGTTGGTGGTCAGGAGCTGGTTGTAGCCCATCGCGGTCGAGATCGCGCGCTTGCCGCCATGCTCAATACCCGCCTGCACGTCGTAATTGCCGGTGCCGCCGGTCTCGAACGAATAGACCCGCACCGCCTGCTCGCGCGTCAGCCCCGAGGCGAGCGCGTAGCGCGCATAGGCGCGCTTGAACTCGACCTCGCTGGACGGCCGCTGCGGCGTGAACTGATAGAGCTCGCGTGCCGCCTGCAGGAGATCGGCGACCACCGGTATCGGCTTTCTGGTCGGACGATCCGGCGTTTCTTCCGGCTCCGGATTCACCGGCCGCTTCGGCCCGTTATAGAGCGGCGGATGCTGCAGCACATAATCGTCAAGCGTCACCTGCTGTCCGCTGCGCCGCTTGGCGTTGCGGCCTTTCCGCTTCTCGGAGATCTGGCTCCAATAGGCACCCGCCTCTTCGTCGAAGGCCCCGCGCGCCGCCTGATATTCCTGCAGCTTGCGGCGATATTCGAGCACGGCCGGCGACGCGCCACCCTGCGCAAAGAACTGCGACAGCAACTGGGCCTTGGCATCGCGGACGGCCGGCGGCAGCGCGTCGGCCTCGCCGCCTCGCGCAGTGGGCGCGAGCAGGACGAGCGCGAATGGAACTAGCGCGAGATGTTTTCGAATCGAATGATGCATGCTGCCCTCTTAGCAGGCATCCGGTAACCGTCACGTTAACGCGCCGTTTACCATCGTCACTTCCAGGCGAACACCGGCTGTTCCAGCTCGGTGACGCGGGTGTGACGTCCCGCCAGCACCTCACGGAACTGGTAGATCAGCGCCGCGGTCGGCGCGTGGATCAGGCTCTTCTCGTGATGGAAGCGGATCACGCGGCGGGAGCTTTCGGGAATCGCGATGAAGTCGAACGCGTCTTCGCGCTCGATCGTCGCGAGCGCGATGCGGTGGACCGAGGCGACCTCATCCGGGTTCGGCCGGATCGCGGCACTGTCGGCCGTCCAGACCACCACCGGCGTGATCAGATAGCCGGAGCGAGTCGGATAATCGTCGAGCGTGCCGAGCACCTCCGCATGCGAAAGGCGGAGGCCAAGCTCCTCATCAAGCTCGCGCAGCGCCGCTTCGACCGGCGTCTCGCCGGCATCGCAGCGGCCGCCCGGCAAGGCCCATTGGCCGCGATGGGCGCGCAGGTGTGACGCGCGCAGCGTGAGCAGGAATGCGGTGTCATCGCCGTCACTCGCCGCGGTCAGCGCGACCGCCACCGCGGCGTGCTTCAATGCGGCGGGCGCATCATCCTCCGGCAGGCGCGTGAAGGCCGCGCAGGCAGCCGCGATATTCCGCCGTGTGGCATCGTCGAACGGTCTCATGATGCTTGACTACACCACGTCAGGCCCCGATGAAATGAGCTCGCAAGGCCCGCGCAGCAATGGACGACGACATGACCAACAAGGCCGCCGCAAGGCTCAAATCGGACGGCTGGAGCATCCTGGAGACCACGGGCTTCCTGCACCTGATCGGCCCCTTGTGGGAGCGCAAGGTCGACGGCCATTACGAATTCGCGCTCGCCACCGAGGACAAGCACCACAATCGCCGCGGCATGGTCCAGGGCGGCGTGATGATGACGTTCGCGGACCGCACCTGCGGCATGACCGCCCGCTACGTTTCCGGCAAGGAATTCATGGCGACGGTGCAGCTCGACACCCATTTCGTCGAGGCCGGGCAGATCGGCGACATCCTGATCTCCCGCCCCCGCGTGGTGCGCTCGACGCGCAGCCTCATCTTCATGAGCACCGAAGTCACCGTCGACGGCCGCTGCATCGTGATGGCGAATGGCGTGTTCAAGATCTTGAAGGGGCCGGGGTAGCGGCGCGCGGTCGGGCTGCCGCTCCAACCACACCCACCGCCGTCATTCCCGGCGAAAGCGGGGAATCCAGTACGCCGCGGCCTATCGGTTCAATCTTTGCCTCCTCGGAATACTGGATCGCCCGATCAAGTCGGGCGATGACAGCTGAGAGTTTGGCAAGCGGCCTCCCCAATCTCGTCATTGCGAGCGCAGCGAAGCAATCCAGTATCTCTCCGCGGATGCATCTCTGGATTGCTTCGCTGCGCTCGCAATGACGGAATTAGCTGGCTATGCTGCCAGCTTCGATAGCGTTGAGGAAACAGCCCATGCAATACCGCCAGCTCGGCCGCACCGGCCTGAAAGTCTCGCCGATCTGTCTGGGCACCATGATGTTCGGCGGGCCGACCGATGAAGCCGCATCAAACCGGATCATCGCGAAAGCGCATGAGGCCGGGATCAATTTCATCGACACGGCGGATGCCTATTCGAAGGGCGCATCCGAGGAGGTCGTCGGCCGCGCCATCGGCAACAACCGGCACGCCTGGGTGCTCGCCACAAAACTCGCCAACCCCATGGGTGACGATCCCAACCGTGTCGGCCTGTCGCGGCGCTGGGTGTTGCAGGCCGCCGATGAGAGCCTGAAGCGGCTCGGCACCGACCACATCGACATCTACTATCTGCACAAGGAAGACCATGCGACACCGCTGGAGGAGACGGTGCGCGCGATGGGCGATCTGATCCGCGCCGGCAAGGTGCGCTATTTCGGCGTCTCGAACTACCGCGCCTGGCGCGTCGCCGAGATCTGCAACATCTGCGACCGGCTCGGCATCGACCGGCCCGCGGTGAGCCAGCCCTATTACAACGCGATGAATCGCATGCCGGAGGTCGAGCACTTCCCGGCCTGTTCCTACTACGGCCTCGGCATCGTGCCCTACAGCCCGCTGGCGCGCGGCGTGCTCACCGGCAAGTACAAGCCCGACGCCGCGCCGGACAAGGAGACACGCGCCGGCCGCAACGACACCCGCATGATGCAGACGGAATGGCGACCGGAATCGCTCCAGCTCGCGCAGGAGATCAAGACCCACGCCGAGAAGAAAGGCATCACCGCCGGCCAGTTCGCGGTCGCCTGGGTGCTGAACTCCGCCTTTGTCAGCTCGATCGTCGCCGGCCCACGCACCGAGGAGCAGTGGGACGGCTACATCCGCGCGCTCGACTACCGCTTCACGGCGAATGACGAGGCGCTGATCGACCGGCTGGTCGTGCCGGGCCATCCCTCGACGCCGGGCTACAACGACCCCGCCTATCCGATCGAGGGACGCCGCGCGCGGACGGCTTGAGAGCTGAAGACGATGACGGCGCACGAAGACCGCTACGGCCTTTCACTCTCGACGTCTTCGCACGAGGCGGCAAGCGCCTATCGCGAAGGCGTCGATCTCATGCTGGCCGGTTGGACCGGTACGGCGGAGGCGCTGGAACGCGCGATTGCGGCCGATCCGGATTTCGCGCTTCCCCATATCGCCCGCGCCCGCGTGCATGCCTTCTATCAGCAGGGCGACCTCGCGCGGCAGAAGGCGGCACGCGCGCGCGAGCTCACAGCGAAACGCGGCACGGAGCGCGAGCGCTCGCATGTCGAGACGCTGGCGCTTGCGATCGAGGGCCGGCTGCCCGAGGCCATCGCATCGACGCTGAAGCATGTCGAGAGCTGGCCGCGCGACGCTGTGGTGCTGTCGCTGCCGCTCGGCGCGTTCGGCCTGTTCGCGTTTTCCGGCATGCCCGATCACGACCGCGCCCGGCACGAGCTGTGCGAGCGCGTCGCGCAGCATTATGGCGAGGACTGGTGGTTTCTCACCATGTCCGGCTGGGCGATGACGGAGAATGGCGACGTCGCGCGCGGCCGCGGCGTCACCGAGCGCGGTTTTGACCTGCGCCGCCAGAATGCCCACGCCGCGCACGCCGTGCTGCATGCGATGTTCGAGGACGGCTCGATCGACGCGGCTGACCGTCTCGTCGACGCATGGATCCCCTCTTACGACCGTACCGGCATCCTGCACGGCCATATTCGCTGGCACCAGGCGCTCGGCGCGCTCGAGCATGGCGATGCGGCGCGCGCGCTTGCGATCTATGCCGACGTACTTCGGCCCTCCGCCACGAAGGCGCCGCCGCTCAACGTCGTCACCGACGGCGCCTCGCTGCTCTGGCGCCTGTCGGCTTACGGCCACACCGTGCCGGAAGCGCTCTGGCTCGAGGCCGATGCCACCGCGCAAAAACTGTTTCCAAAATCGAGCCTGCCCTTTGCCGACGTCCACATGGCACTGTTCGCTGCGGCGACGCAGAACCAGGAGGCGCTCGCCGCGCGCCTCGCGGCGATCGAGCAGCGGCTCGGCGACGGCAGGCTGCCGGCCGGTCCCGTGGTGCCGGCAATCTGCCGTGCGCTCGTGGCCTTTGCCCGCGAGGATTACACCTCATGCGTGCGAACGCTCGGGCCCGTCCTCGGCGAGGTCGTGCGCATCGGCGGCAGCCATGCCCAGCGCGAACTGATCGAGGATACCTACATCGTCGCGCTCATGCGCAGCGGCGAGCTGCCCCGCGCCCGCGCGCTGCTCGACGCCCGCCTGCACCGCCGGCCCTCGCTTCGCGATACGCGCTGGCAGGCGGCGACCGTTTAGCTCTGCCACGAAAAAAACATCGGTCTGGCAGCAAGTGGCCTGCTAGGACGGGATGGGGCGATCGGATGAATCGCCGATGGGTGGTGCGGTGGTATTCCAGTCGGGTTTAGCTGAACAAACGGGATCGCAACCAATTTGTGGTTCGCTCGTTGTTGAGCGGAACTTTTCCGCCGCCGTGGCCCCCTGGCATACGAGCCTGATGATGCGCCTCCGCCGACCGGTCCTCGCCGCGGCCCTCGCGACTCTCGCAAGCCCTTGTTTTGCCGAGTCTTCCGCGCCCATCCCCGTCAACAACCCGCCGGCGCAGAACGCCTTCATCGACCTGCTGGCGCTGATGTCGGGCCACTGCAAGACGCTGAAGGTCGCGGGGCGCACCTTCGCGTGCAAGACGGTGGCTTACGCCCATGGTGACAAGGGCCGGGTCAATTTCGCGGTCGCCGTCGACGATCCCTCCGACGCCAACCATGTCGTGTCGTTCTCCGGCGAGAACGGCCAGCGCGCGGACGACAATTCCTACGAGCTGCGAATCGACCGCATGCTGCTCAATTCCAAGGACCGGCCCAAGGTCGACGGCCTGCCGGTGCCGGCCGAGCAGACCTCGACCGGCGTCTGCCGCCAGACCGGCAATTTCGCCGCAAGGAAGGTGACGGACGTCACCTGCACGGCGACCGACAGCGAGGGCCGCCGATACGAGCTGCTGTTCGTCTCCGACGGCAAGCCGGTGAGCGTACGTCGCATCCGGCAATCGTCGCCATCGATCCAGGATCCGTTCAAGTAACGGCATCATCCGCTGCTGCCGGCATGTATGATCGCGCCATGCTTTGGAGCGATTCATGACGCGCGACCGCCTGTTTCTGCTGCGCCCTGGCTTCGAGGACCCCGCCTTTCCGGGTCAGCGCTTCTATTGCTGGCATTGCGCGCTGATCGAGGGCGTGCTCGCCTCGTTTCCGCAGCTCGCCGAACAGCTCGACGTTGAGCGCATCGCATGGCCGCGGCCAAGGCTGCCGGTGATCGCGCTGGTCGGCGAGGAGAACCAGTCGCTGCCGCTGCTCGTGCTGGCCGACGGGACGACGTCGCCGCATCAGACCGGCAGTCACCACGGCCGCACCTTCATTGCCGACAAGGACGCGATCCTCGCCGCGCTCACTGAACGCCACGGGTTTCCCGATCCGCATCCGTGAGGGCCGAGCACGCGCGCAGCTCTCCGTGTCCCGGACGCAGTGCGGCGCGTAGCGCCGCTCCGCAGAGCCGGGGCACGAGAGCTGTCGCGAAACGAGGGAAAATCGACATTGCCTGCCACGTCGGTCGCCCCGCATACTTCGCGCAGCAAGCAAGTCTGGAAGCCGCTCCTTATGTCCCACTCCCTCCCCGCCCTCGTCGTCGTCGACGTCCAGCGCGCATTCGACGAATGGGAGGCGGCCGGCAAGCGGCGCAACAATCCGGACGCGGTGGCGCGCATCGCCGATCTGCTGAAGGCATTCAGGAAGCGCGGCGCGCCGATCTTCCACATCCGCCACGAGGGCACGAAGCCGAATTCGTCGTTCCTGCCGCAAAGCTCCGGCTACGCGGTCAAGGACGAGGCGCGCGAAGCGCCGGGCGAGGCGGTGGTCGTCAAGCGCGTCAACAGCGCCTTCATCGGCACCGATCTCGAGACAGCCTGCGCGCAGGCAACATCACGACGCTGGTAATCTGCGGCGCCACCACCAATCATTGCGTCGAGACGACGACGCGGATGGCCGGCAATCTCGGCTTCGACGCGAGCCTCGTGCGCGATGCGACCTGGACCTTCGACCGGATCGGACCAGATGGCGACAAGCATTCGGCTGAAGAAATTCATGCGATGACGCTGTCGAATCTCAACGACGAATTTGCGCGCATCGTCGCCGCCGCCGACGTGATCGCTTCGCTCGAAGCGATGCGACAATAGATCGCGCCACATCATTCACACGTCGATCGGAACTACGTCTGCGTCGTTTCGACGCCCGCACTGGCCGGAACGCAGCGGACAGCCATCTGTTATCACGCGACTTCTCAACTGGAGTGATGACATGAAGTATCTCTTTGTCGCGATGGCTGTAGGTGCTGCGGCGCTCGCCGGCGGATCCACGGCCAACGCGGCGGGCAAGGCCAGCGCGAAGCAGAACGCGCCAGCCGGCCAGTCCACCGACATCAGCGCGCAGCACAGGCACCACCACCACGGCCATCGCCATCACCAATGGCGCCATCACCACCACGGCTATTATCGTCCGCACTACCGGAACTATGGCTATTACCCGCGGCACCACGGCTATTACGGCGGCGGACCGTACGGCTATTATGGTGGCGGAGGTCCCGGCGTGACGTTCAGCTTCGGCGGCGGCCGCTGGTGAGAGTTAAGGCCCGCCTTGTGCGGGCCTTTTTTCATCCCCGCAAAATCATCTCTGCGGTCTCCAGCCCGCTCGCCAGCGCCGCCTCGACTGTCCCCATGTCGCGGCCGCGATAGAGCGCTTCGCCGGAGAACAGTACCGGACCGTCGGCGCGCGCAAGGATCGCCTGGGCCTCGCGCGTCCGCGGCGTCGCCCAGGAATAGGCGCCGCGGGCGAAGGGATCGTGCAGCCAGTTGGTCGCCGCAGCCGCCACGAGATCGCGCGCGATGTCGTCGCGCGACACGCCGAAGATGACCGCAAGCGAATCGACCCCGGCATCGATCAGCCCTTGCCGATCGAGCTTCGCAAGCTCGGCCGTGCGCGGCCCGCCGAACCAGCCGGTGAGCACGGGATGCTGGTCCGGATGCCGCGTCCACCACACCGGAATCGACTGGTCCGAGAGCAGGAAGGTCATGTCCGCGAGGTCTTCGTTTCGCTCGCGCCACCACGGCCGCGCGAACCGCAGCAGGATTTTTATCACGCTGCCGAAGCCGATATCGTCAGCTGCCGCAGCCTTCGCGCGTGCGGGCTCCGGAAGCGCGATCTCGCGCAACAACGGCAGCGGGACGGTGAGGATCGCGCGATCACAGCCATGCACGTCGCCGCCGGCACAGCGGACGGCCAGCGCGCCGCCCGTCTCCTCGATCGCCGACACCGCGCGGCCGAAGCGAAACGTCACGCCAAGCCCGCGGCACTCGCTCGCCAGAAAATCGATCAGCGCGCCGTAGCCGCCGACGATGCGCGCTTGGGTGTGATGCCCGCCGTCCATCCATTCCTCGCGCAGCGCCAGCGTCGAGGCGCGCTCGGGGTCGGCGGCGTCGTAGCCCTCGACCATGCGCTCGATCGAATGGCGCAGCCGGTCATACCTAGGCCCGGCGAAGTGGCCGCGGAGGAAATCGGCAACCGTGAGATCATCCTTCAACGCCCCTAGCGCGGCGTACAGCTCTGCCTCGTGCGGATCGTGACGGTCTTCGTGGGAGAGCCTCGTGCCGTCAAAGCTCCACTGGGTGCCTTCGATCTCCTGCAGCGACAGCCCCGCCTCGCGCACAAGCTTGCGCGTGACCGGCGCCTCGCCATGGACGAATTCCGCGCCGCCATCGGCGGGGTAGCCGAACTCCGACGCCGGCAGCGGATCGATGCGCCCGCCGCAGCGCTCGCGCGCCTCCAGGATCGTGACCGTCCTGCCCACGCGTGCCAGCTCGCGCGCCGCCATCAGCCCGGCCGCGCCGGCACCGACGATGACGATGTGCTCCAATTGTCCCATGCCGATGCCTTACTTGGGCATCGCTTGCGGGTCGTTCTTGATCAGATACCGCAGCAGCAGAACGCCACTGCCGAGGTCGCGCGTGCTCTCCAGCGTCATCGCGGCGAGCGGCGCGCGCTTGTCGCTGTCCGCGTCCGTCGAATCGAACACGAAGGGTGCGCCCCTGGCGCCATCGATCGCGGGGCTGAGGATCAGGTTGAATTCGTCGATGAGACCGGCGCGCAGGAAGGCCCCATTGGCGACGCCGCCGCCCTCGACCAGCAAGCGCTTCACGCCGAGCTCGCGATTGAGGATGTCCAGCGTCAGYGCCAGGTCGATCTCGGACTTGCCGGCGAAGATGTAGGACACACCCTCGCCGCGCAGCCCGGCCAGATGCGAATCCGGCACGCCCTCGGTCAGCACCACGACGATCGGGTCACCGCCAATGTCTGACCGGCCCCAGCCGATCTTGCCCTGCGCGTCGAGCACGACGCCATAGGTTTTCGCATCGCGCCGCGCGAACCAGCTTTGGCGGGGAAATGTCTCGCCCGCCGTTGCGGGATAGGGCTTGCCCTTGGCGAACTCGGAGCCGGTGACGCGGCCGATCACCCAGGCGTCGCCGCCGAGTTCGTCATGGATCTTCTCGAACCAGTCTGTGCCCGCCCCCTTCGGCCGCCAGCGGCTGGGATGCGTGCGGCCGTCCAGGCTGGAATGCATCAGGCAAATGACGTAGGGCTTCATGCAATTCTCCGGGTACGCTTCAGGCCGCTGATCCATCGCGCCCGGCGCGATCCTTCACGATCACCGCCAGCGGATTGAGCTTGGGCGGCGCGACGAGCTTCAGCGTGTTGCTGTCGTGATGATTGAACGGCGCGCCGCGCACGAACAACTCGGTCTGGATCAGATAGCTCCAGCTTCCGTCATCGTTGAAGGTGATGTCRCAGCGATAGGAATCGGTGCGGAAGGCCTGTTCCAGGAAATCGGTCGAGCAGATTCCGTAAGCCGTGTCGCCGCGCTTCGCCGTGACCGATATCTTCCTGTCATCCGGCCCGGCCTTGCCCGAGGCGAGCAAGACCTGTCCGCGCGGAATCGCGAGCGTCTGCATGATCAGCCCGGTCGCGGGCTCCCACAGCCAATAGCCGACCTGGTCGTGGAAGGTGATGTCTTCCTCGGGCGTGTTGATGTGGATGTGATAGCGCAGCCCGTAAAACAGCTGCGGCCCGTTGGCCTGCGGGTCGATCGGGTCCATGCGGATGCGCTCGATGAAGGTCCGCCGCTCCGGCCCCTCCGCCTTCGGATTGATGTCGATGCCCTTGTCCGCCTGCCAGCTCCCTGCGAGACGGCGGAGCGGGCCGAGATTGGCAAGGCCGTCGGGCGAAACGTCCTCGGGCTCGGTGAAGATGTCGGCGGGAATGGGGAGCATGGGAACCTCGCGTCAAGTTGCGGGGAGCAGCAATAGCACAAGGACGGCGGGAATCGACTGGAATGGAACCAGAGCGCGCGCCGGGTGTTATCTGCGCTTGAGCACGAGCCCTCGAAAGCCGGCTCGAATGGGCAAGGACGCCCGTGTCACGCGTAGCGGGGGATCCGGTGCTGTCTGAGAAGGCTGCTCGGCGGTCGATTGAATTGGGCTTCCTCGCTGACGGAGGCAAGCTGGGCGCGATGATGAGCGCCCGCGACTGGTCGGATTCACCGCTCGGTCATCCCCGCGATTGGTCTCAGGCGCTGAAAACGACGGTCAGCATGCTGCTGGCCGCGCAAGCCCAGATCGTCCTGTTCTGGGGGCCCGACTTCGTCGCGCTCTACAATGACGCCTACGCCCCGGGCATCGGCGCCAATCATCCCCGCGCCCTCGGTCGCCCCGCGATCRAAAACTGGGGCGAGCTGTGGGACGATCTCGAACCGCTGCTATCAGGCGTGCGCCGAACCAGAAAGACATTCGCCGCCAAGGATCGACCGTTCTACGTCGAGCGCCACGGCTACGGCGAAACCAGCTACTGGGACGTCTCCTACTCGGCCGTGCGGGACGATGACGGCTCGGTCGGCGGAGTGCTTTGCATCGTGTCCGAGACGACGGAGCGCGTGCTGGGCGAGACGCGGCTGCGGGCGAGCGAAGCGCGATACAGGGAGCTGACCACGACCCTCGAGCAGCGCGTCGCCGAACGCACCGCCGAGCGTCATTTGCTGGCGACGATCGTGGAAACCACCGACGGACAGATCCAGGCGCTCGATCTCGATTATCGCTGGCTGGCGATCAACACGTCCTGCGCCGATGCCTATCAGCGCATCTACGGCAAGCGGCCGCAGATCGGCGATTCCCTGCAGCAGTTCCTGGCCGACCGGCCCGAGCATCTCGCGGCGGCAACCGCGATCTGGAGCCGGGCGCTGGCCGGCGAAGCCTTCACCAACATCGATGAGTTCGGCGATCCCCGGTTCGACCGCCGCGTCTACGAGATGAAGTTCGAGGCGCTCCGCGCTCCGGACGGCACGCGGATCGGCGCGTTCCTGACCGGGGTCGACGTGACGGATCGCCTGGAGGAGCAGGCGCGGCTCGCGCAGGCCGAGGAAGCGCTCCGCCAGGCCCAGAAGATGGAGGCCATGGGCCAGCTCACGGGCGGCGTCGCGCACGACTTCAACAATCTGCTCACGCCGATCGTCGGCCTGCTCGACCTGTTTCAGCGCAAGGGCATCGGCGGCGAGCGCGAGCATCGCCTCATCGCCGGCGCAGCACAGGCGGCCGAGCGCGCCAAGACGCTGGTTCAGCGCCTGCTCGCTTTCGCGCGCCGGCAACCGCTTCAGGCCATTCCCGTCAACATTGGTCTCCTCGTTGCCGAGATGGGCGACCTGATCTCGAGCACGACCGGGCCGCAGATCCAGGTGACGGTGGACACGCCGGAAGACCTTCCCGCGGCCATGGCCGATCCCAACCAGATCGAGATGGCGATCCTGAACCTCAGCGTGAACGCCAGGGATGCCATGCCCGGCGGCGGCAAGCTGCGCATCTCGGCGAAGGCCCGGACGATTGGAGACTCTCACAATTCGGAATTGGCACCGGGCGCCTATGTCTGCATCTCCGTCGCCGATACCGGCATCGGCATGGACGAGTTCACACTGGCCCACGCCGTCGAACCGTTCTTCTCGACCAAGGGCGTCGGGCGAGGCACCGGTCTTGGCCTCTCGATGGTCCACGGCCTTGCGTCACAGCTCGGCGGCGCGCTGACGATCAGGAGCGCCATGGGGGCTGGGACGACGGTCGAGCTGTGGCTGCCGGTCAGCCACGCCGTCGCGAGCGCCATTGATGCCGTCCCGCAATCAAAACTGCGGCCACAGCCCGTCGGCACGGCTCTGCTGGTGGATGACGAACCGCTGGTGCGCATGAGCACCGCCGAGATGCTGGGCGAGCTCGGCTACAACGTCGTCGAAGCCGCCTCGGCGGAGGACGCGCTTCAGCGCGTCAGGTAAGGCCTGCGGCCGAACCTGCTCGTCACCGACCATTTGATGCCCGGCATGAGCGGAACAGACCTCGGCCTCGCGCTGCGCAATCAATATCCCGAGCTCCAGATCCTCGTCGTGTCAGGCTACGCCAACAACGAGGGCATCACGCCGGACCTGTCGCTGCTGACGAAGCCGTTCCGAAGCGATGAGCTGGCGGCGAGCCTGGCGGGCTTGGCGAAGGCGGGGCGGTAGGCGACGCAAGCGGGCGAGCAGCTCGCATGAGCGAAAGCGACATGCCGGTGCGATGATGTGTATCGGCGATCACGCCGTGATTATCGATGCGCGGGCGACTGTACCCCAGTCCGATCGGAGGAGCCTGGCCTAGCCGACGAACCTCCTCAACCCCAGCCGCATCTACTTCAACGCCAGACTCTGGGCGTGAACTGAGAAGACCGAGGTGGAGGCCCGCCGGTTCACGCTGGCGGGCTCGCTACGTTCTGAGAGCGTCAACCGCGTGGGCGACGAGAACGCCGATGCTGAGTACGATCAGGCAAATAATCGCCGCTTGAAATAACATCGGAGTAAATCCCGTGGGCCAGGGTCGGCTTTTATAAGCCCTCACATTCCGCCAGCATTTGGCCACCCAGAAGGCGCTTCGGTGTCCGCCTCGTTACAAGTATGCAAGGTTCATTGGCCTTGCGCGACGACGTCTCACTCCTTCAAAGCGGTGCGAGAATCTACCAGACGATCAGCAGCACAACGATTACTGACATGGCGTAGATAGTCCTGCGGCCGATCCGGTTCATTCAAGAACCTCATATTCAAACGCCACGCCCTCGGGATCGTTCTCCCCGAACCATGTCTCTGCGGCTCCATCTGGCGCGACATCGGCGCCCGCCTGCCGCAGGCGGCGCAGATGAAACGGGGCTCGATATCCGAAAGCCGTACGTCATCCGGCCAGCGGTCCGCATTCAAGGACACGCAATGGCAATTGTTACGTTTACCTACAAGCGGTTCCGAGCCTGAATAGCATGAGCGCTTTTCGCGCCAGGTAGCATCAATAAACGCCCCAGCGTCTGGCAAGGGCTTTTACTGGCGGTATTCCCCTCGCGCCGCCAGTATATTCACCTCCATCCATCCACGGAGATCGATATGCATCGTGTCGCTCCGATGCTGACGTTACTCACTGCCGCTGTATTCCTTGCTTTTTTGGAGCCAGTCCGAGCTGCCGAGGCGGATCGATACTGCCTGCGAGGTCGCAATTGGGGCTTTCCGGGCAATTGTCAGTTCGCCACCCGCTCGCAATGCCTGGCTGCTGCTTCTGGCACGAACGCATATTGCGGCATCAACCCGCGCTATGCCGCTCCGCGGCGGCGCTAATCACCGCTCGGAGCTATTCGGCGGCACGGCATGGCAGAAGCAGTCAATCAAGGGAAGGCCCCCGATGCGAAAGCTTGCACTGTTCGTCATCCTGCTCTCGTTCGCAGGAATGGTCCCTTCCAGCGAATCATTTGCTCAGAGTGCGCTTCGAGGTGCCGTCATCGGTGGTGCTGTTGGTGGTCGCCGCGGCGCTGCCATAGGGGCGACGGCCGGAGCCATCGCGGGCGCCCACCGGCGACATCAACATTGGCATCGATATTATTGGAGGAACGGCAACTGCTGGTACCGCTCGACCAGCGGAAGGTCGCACCGCGTGTCGCATCGGTACTGCCGTTGAGCCTTCGCGTAGCGGGCCGTGCGACTGGCCTACAGGAAAGATCGAGAACGGCAACTCAATAAGGGGATCGCAATGTTCTTCGCTCAGGAAGGATTCACATATCGAAATTTTCTGATGGATATAATTGCTGTATTCGCATTTGTCGTTTGGTTCTGGCTGCTCATTGTCATCTATGGCGACCTGTTCAGGCGCCACGACATTTCCGGATGGGGTAAGGCACTGTGGGTGCTTGCACTTGTTCTGACCTCCTACCTCGGCATCTTTGCTTACCTCATCACCCAAGGCAGGGGGATGGCGGAACGCAGCGCTGAGCAGGCTCAGCGGGCGCGCGAGGAATTACGGCACATCGTCGGCTTTAGTGTCGCCGACGAGCTTTCCAAGCTCGATCAGCTCAAAAAATCGGGATCTATAACCGATACCGAGTACGGGCGCCTTCGCACCAAGCTGGTCTCCTAACCATCGGTGAGGGAAGCGGGGAGGCCCATGATGTTCGCAAAGCCTTTTGGCACCGTTGGAGCTCTTATTGCTGGCTTTGCAATTGCGTGGACTGAAAGCGCGCATGCGGAAATATTCATAACAACCGCCACCATATCGCAGGGCGAGTTGGTCATCGTCGGAAGAGTAAGACGGCCCCGCGAGTCCAGCGTGGAAATCAAGATCAGTCCGAGCAAAACCGTGAAAGTCGAGAGCACTTCGACCGGAGGATTTCGGTGGATTGGACCGGAGTTTCCATCGACTTGTATCGTAAAGATCACGTCCGGACCGGATACGAGAGACGTGGTGATACAGAATTGCGGCCTCCCCGGGCCAGCGGGTCCTCCAGGGCCGGCCGGACCTGCGGGCCCGATCGGACCGCCCGGGCCCAAAGGGAATTAGAAGGCAGACTTCGTCTTGCGGGTTTGCAGGTTGCCCACCGGATCGCTCTCGCATCAACCATCGAGGTGCGCGGGCGACTGTGCCCAGTCCGATCGGAGGAGGCTGGCCTAGCCGACGAGCCTCCTCAACCCCCAGCCGCCCCTACTTCAACGCCAGGCTGCTGCAATACGCCGAGGTCTCGCCCGATCGCCAGCCGGTGACCCGTCCGGCTTCCTTGCACTCGTCGTAAGTCTTGAAGTTGCCGACGTTCCGGCACGTGAAGGAGTACACGCCGCCCGAAGCGTTGCAGCCGACCCAGGGCTGATTTCCCGTCTTGAAGCTCGATTGGCAACCGCCGGCACAGCTGCTCGTTTCGCGTTCGAGCTTGGCGAGCCTCGCGGCATCCGACATCGGCGCCGCCACGGCCGTCGATGTGGCTGGCGATGTCCGATACCCGGTGCTGCGGATGGCCACGTGATGCGTTGGCTTGTGCGGCCTCGCCACCTGTCTCGGCGCGTCGACCGTGATGCTGGGAAGCTGAGTCTCGGTGGGCGTCGGTTGAGACATTGCCGTGCCGCTCAGGCCGCACAGCAACAGTGCAATCGATGGGAATGTGACAGCGGGACGCGCAACGAAGCGTGACGACAACGTCATGGCCATGTCCTTCCAGATGCGGAGGGACAGTCCATTCCATCCCCCGAGACGAGGATATCACGCGCCGATTGAAGTTGCATCGCCGAACCCTGCAACTTGATTCGGCCGCTCTCGTCATCCGCCCGTGGTGATCAACCACTGGAAGAACGTCATCAGAAC
>NZ_JBFRFR010000052.1:0-64724 GCF_052114925.1 Bradyrhizobium sp. 2TAF36
CGGCGTGTCCCGGCGTGTCCTTGCGATTCGGCGGCGTCCGTGCGCTGACCGATGTCAGCTTTGCCATCAATGACGGCGAGCTGTTCTCGATCATCGGCCCCAACGGCGCCGGCAAGACCTCGATCGTGAATTGTATTTCCGGCCGCTACAAGCCGACCGAGGGCCAGCTGTTCTACCGCGGCCGTGACATCACAGGGCTGACGCCGAACGCGCGCCCCACGCTCGGCATCGGCCGCACCTTCCAGAATCTGGCCCTGTTCCACCACATGAGCGTGCTCGACAACATCATGGTCGGGCGCCATCACCTCCTGAACAACAATTTCCTCACGGGATCGCTGTACTGGCTCACCGGCGCGCGCAAGGAAGAACTCGAGCACCGCCGCAAGGTCGAGGAGATCATCGACTTCCTCGATCTCCAGTCGGTGCGAAAGGCGCAAGCCGGCACCCTCTCCTACGGCCTGCGCAAGCGCGTCGAGCTCGCCCGTGCCATGGCGCTGGAGCCGCGCCTCATTCTCCTCGACGAGCCGATGGCCGGCATGAACTTCGAGGAGAAGGAGGACATGGCCCGCTACATCGTCGACCTCAACGAGGAGTTCGGGATGACGGTGGTGATGATCGAGCACGACATGG
The DNA here is from genome assembly GCF_052114925.1 of Bradyrhizobium sp. 2TAF36. Taxonomy (NCBI): domain Bacteria; kingdom Pseudomonadati; phylum Pseudomonadota; class Alphaproteobacteria; order Hyphomicrobiales; family Nitrobacteraceae; genus Bradyrhizobium; species Bradyrhizobium sp. 2TAF36. Next base: position 631 of record NZ_JBFRFR010000052.1, read on the forward strand.
GCGTGGTAATGGACATCTCCCACCGCGTCATGGTGCTCGATTTCGGCCGCAAGATCGCCGAGGGCGATCCGGCCGCCGTGCTCGCCGATCCCCACGTCAGGCGCGCCTATCTCGGCGAGGAGGACGAGGTGCTGGTCGATCCGGACGATGCTCCGCCAGCGCAGGAGAGTGCGGCATGATGGATTACGCGGGCCGCGTCGCGCAGGCCGACACCTATCCGAAGATGCTGCGGCTCAATGCCAGGGAGCATGGCAACGAGATCGCGTTGCGCGAAAAGGATCTCGGGCTCTGGCGCGTCTTCACCTGGAATGACTACCACACCCGCGTACGCGAATTTGCGCTCGGCCTCATCGAATTGGGCTTGGGGCGTGAGGACGTCATCGGCATCATCGGCGACAACCGACCGGACTGGGTCGCGGCGGAAGTGGCGACCCACGCCATCGGTGGATTGAGCCTTGGGCTCTATCGCGACGTGCTGGACGAGGAAGCCTCCTACCTCCTCAACTATGGCGAGGCGCAGGTCGTTTTCGCCGAGGACGAAGAGCAGGTCGACAAGCTGCTTGCGCTTGCCGAGCGTGTCCCGCGACTGAAGCACATCATTTATTCCGATCCGCGCGGCATGCGGAAATACGACGATCCCAGACTGATGTCGGCGGAAGCGTTCGCGGAACTCGGCCGCGGCCGCGCGACGCGCGAGCCGGAGCTCTACGATCGCCTCGTCGATGCCACCAAGGGCGAGGATGTCGCGATTCTCTGCACCACATCGGGCACCACCTCGCACCCGAAACTCGCCATGCTCGCCGCCGGCCGCGTGCTCGGCCATTGCGCGACCTATCTCGCCTTCGATCCGAAAGGGCCGGACGACGAATACGTCTCCGTGCTGCCGCTTCCGTGGATCATGGAGCAGGTCTATGTGCTCGGCAAAGGCCTCTTGTGCCGGATGAAGATCAACTTCGTCGAAGAGCCTGATACGATGATGAACGATCTGCGCGAAATCGCGCCGACGTTCGTGCTGTTTGCGCCGCGCGTCTGGGAATCCATCGCCGCCGACGTCCGTGCCAAGGTGATGGACGCGACGCCTTTCAAACAGCGCCTGTTCGACATCGGCATGAAAAGCGGCCTCGCCGCGCTCGCAGACGGCAAACGTTCGAGCTTTGCCGACGCAATCCTGTTCCACGCGCTCCGCGACCGCCTCGGCTTTACCCGCCTGCGTTCGGCCGCGACCGGCGGCGCGGCACTCGGCCCTGATACCTTCAAGTTCTTTCAGGCCATGGGCGTGCCGCTGCGCACGCTCTACGGCCAGACCGAACTGTTAGGGGCCTACACGCTGCATCCCGAGGGCAAGGTCGACCCTGACACGACAGGCGTGCCGATGGCCGACAGCGTCGAGATCCGCATCGACAATGCCGACGTCCACGGCGTCGGCGAGATCGTGGTGCGGCACCCCAACATGTTTCTCGGCTACTACAAGAGCCCCGAGGCGAGCGTTGCCGACATCAGGGACGGCTGGATGCTGTCGGGCGATGCCGGCTATTTCAACGCGAACCGCCAGCTCGTCGTCATCGACCGCATCAAGGACCTCGCCGAGACCTCGCGCGGCGAGCGCTTCTCGCCGCAGTTCATCGAGAACAAGCTGAAGTTCTCGCCCTATATCGCGGAGGCCGTCGTGTTAGGCGCCGGCCGCGACGCGCTCGCGGCGATGATCTGCATCCGTTACTCCATCATCTCGAAATGGGCGGAGAAAAGCCGGCTCTCGTTCACGACCTACAGCGACCTCGCCTCGCGCCCCGAGGTCTACGCGCTGCTCAAGAAGGAAGTCGAGACCGTCAACGCCACGCTTCCGCCGGCCCAACGCATCTCGCGCTTCCTGCTGCTCTACAAGGAGCTCGACGCCGACGACGGCGAGCTCACCCGCACCCGAAAGGTGCGCCGCAGCGTCATCAACGAGAAATACGAAGGCATCATCAACGCGATCTACCGCGGCGACGCCGACATCCCCGTCGACACCGTGATCCGCTTCCAGGACGGCACCACGCAGCGCGTGCGAACGACGCTGCGCGTGGTGGATCTCGGCGGACATGGGCATATGGCGGAGGCCGCGGAGTGAACCTGCTTCGAACCGAGACCGCGCTGCCAGCCGATGCGCCCTCTCCCCTTGTGGGAGAGGGCATCTCCCCCGCTAGCCACACCCTCACCCGGGTGAGGGGTCCTCTCTCCGCACCGTCGCTGCCGAGAGAACCCCTCACCCGGCTTCGCTTCGCGAAGCCACCCTCTCCCACAAGGGGAAAGGGTGCGCCGTCATCGCTTCTGCATTTTGCGCGGGCATCGACATGAACACCGCCTTCCTCATCCAGCTCCTGGTCAACGGCCTCGTGGTCGGCACGCTCTATGGCGTGGTCGCGATGTCGTTCGTACTGATCTACAAGGCGACGCAGGTCGTCAACTTCGCGCAAGGCGAACTGCTGCTGGTCGGCGCCTGGGTGTGCTGGGCGCTGCTTGCGAAGTACCAGGTGCCGTTCTGGATCGGCATGCCGATGACGCTGGTGTTCATGTTCGTATTCGGCATCGCGATCCAGGTCCTGATCCTGAGACCGATGATCGGCGAACCCATCATCTCGGTGATCATGGTGACGATCGGCCTCTCGACCGTGCTCCAGGCCACGCTGAAATGGATGTTCGGCGTCAATCCGCAACCGTTCCCGCGCGTGTTCGAGAGTCAGTCGGTCAGCCTGCTCGGGCTTCAGATCCAGACCGTCTATGTCATGAGCCTCGTGGTCTCGGTCGCGATGATGATCGGCATGGCCTGGTTCTTCCGCGCCTCCAAATACGGCCTCGCGATGCGCGCGACCGCGTTCAACCAGCAGGTCTCGCAGTCGCTCGGCATCTCCGTCAAGAGCGTGTTCGCGATGGCGTGGGCGATCTCCGCGACAGTGTCGGCGGTCGCGGGCGTGGTGGTCGCCGTGGTCAACGGCGTGTCCTCGGGACTCGCGGCCTACGGCATCAAGGTGTTCCCGGCGGCGATCCTCGGCGGGCTCGATTCCGTCGGCGGCGCCGTGCTCGGCGGCATCATCATCGGCTTGCTCGAGAACATCGCGCAATATGTCGACAGCGAGTATCTGCACTGGGGCAATCTCTACGAGATCGCACCGTTCTACGTCCTCATCATCGTGCTGATGATCAAGCCCTACGGCCTGTTCGGCACCCACGACATCGAGCGGATCTGATCCATGGCCGGCCCTGCCCTCATCCCTGCTGGTGATTTCCGCACCTCCTACGCGGCGGACACCACGATCTTCCCGACCACGACCAGCCGCAACTTTGCGATCATCGGCGTGCTGTTGCTCTGCCTCGTGCCGCAACTCCTTGGCGGGTACTGGCTCAGCATCCTGATCCAGATCGGCATCTTCTCGATCGCGGCGCTCGGCCTCAACATCCTAGTCGGCTTCACCGGCCAGATCTCGATCGGCCATGCCGCCTTTTTCCTGCTCGGCGCCTTCACTTCGGCCTACATCTCCAACAACGCGCCGATCCCGGTGTTCTTCGCGATCCCGCTTGCGGGCGTCGTCACCGCGCTGGTCGGGCTGATCTTCGGCATCCCGGCGGCGCGACTGAAGGGGCTCTACCTCGTCATCGCAACGCTGGCGGCGCAATACATCCTGCTCGACTTCTTCTCCCGCGCGGAGTGGTTCACCGGGGGCTCGGTGCCCGCCAGCGCCAATCCGTTCTCGATCTTCGGCTTCACGCTGCGCGGCGACAGACAGTATTTCTATGTCGTGCTGGCCTATGTGGTCGCGAGCTACGTCCTCGTCACCAATCTGATGCGCACACGCGACGGCCGTGCGCTCGTGGCGATCCGCGACCATTATCTCTCCGCCGAGATCATGGGCATCAACCTCACCAAATACCGCACGCTGTCGTTTGGGCTGGCCGCCTTCTTCGCCGGCATCGCCGGCGCGCTTTATGCCCACTACCAGCTCGTGGTCTCGCAGGAGGGTTTCGGCATCGAGCGCTCGATCCTGTTCCTTGCCATGATCATCATCGGCGGCACCGGTTCGATCATGGGCACGCTGATGGGCACCGCCTTCGTGGTGCTGCTGCCTGAGACGATGGAATTCATCAGCCTCTACCTGAAGGGCGGCGCGATCGACAAGGCGCTGTCCCTCAACACCAACATCACCTTCCTGCGCGAGATCGCGATCGGAGTGATCATCATCGCGTTCCTGATGTTCGAGCCGGACGGGCTCGCGCATCGCTGGCGACAGATCAAGGCGTACTGGAAACTCTACCCGTTCTCGCATTGAGCACGGGCAACTTTCTAACCAACGAAAAAACAGGAGGAGGCAACCAATGAAGACAAAATCCCTTTTGAGCACCGCATCGCTCGCGCTGGCGATCGCCGCATTCTCGGCCGGCGCGCAGGCGCAGATCGCGATCGGCCATCTCGCCGATTATTCCGGCGGCACCTCCGACGTCGGCACGCCCTACGGCCAGGCCGTCGCCGACACCTTCGCCTGGGTCAACAAGAACGGCGGCGTCGGCGGCAAGCAGCTCAACGTCGATACCAACGACTACGGCTACCAGGTGCCGCGCGCGATCGCGCTCTACAAGAAATGGTCGGCGCCGGACTCCAAGGTCGCCGCGATCATGGGCTGGGGCACCGCAGACACCGAAGCGCTGACCGGCTTCCTCGCCCAGGACAAGATTCCCGACCTCTCCGGCTCCTATGCCGCAGCCCTCACCGATCCCGAGGGCGTCAGCGGCAAGGCCAAGCCTGCGCCTTATAATTTCTTCTACGGCCCGAGCTATTCGGACTCGCTGCGCGCGATGCTGATGTGGGCGGCCGAGGACTGGAAGGCCAAGGGCAAGCCCGGCAAGCCGAAGTTCGTGCACATGGGCGCCAACCACCCCTATCCGAACGCGCCGAAGGCCGCAGGCGAAGCCATGGCGCAGGAGCTCGGCTTCGAGGTGCTGCCGCCGCTGGTGTTCGCGCTCACACCGGGTGACTACAGCGCGCAGTGCCTGAGCCTGAAATCCTCGGGTGCCAACTACGCCTATCTCGGCAACACCGCGGCTTCCAACATCTCCGTCCTGAAGGCTTGCAAGACCGCCGGCGTCGAGATTCAGTTCCTCGGCAATGTCTGGGGCATGGACGAGAACGCCGCCAAGACCGCCGGCGATGCCGCCAACGGCGTGATCTTCCCGCTGCGCACCGCAGTGAGCTGGGGCGGCGATGCGCCCGGCATGAAGACGGTGATGGAGATCTCCAAGATGTCCGACCCCACCGGCAAGGTCTACCGGCCCGTGCATTACATCGCGGCGGTCTGCTCGGCGCTCTACATGAGGGAGGCGCTCGACTGGGCTGCCAAGAACGGCGGGGCGACCGGCGAGAACGTCGCCAAGGGCTTCTACCAGAAGAAGGACTGGGTGCCGGCCGGAATGGACGGCGTCTGCAATGCCTCGACCTGGACCGACAAGGACCACCGCGGCACGCTGAAGGTCGACCTCTATCGCACCAAGATCGCGGGTGCGACCGACGGCGACCTCAATGATCTCATGGCCAAGGGCACGATCAAGCTCGAGAAGGTCAAGACCGTCGAGCTGCCGCGCAAGCCGGAATTGTTGGGGTGGTGAGCCCGGCGCTCACCCAAGGCACAACGGTCATCCCCCGCGAAAGCGGGGGATCCAGTACGCCGCGGCCTCTCGGGGAACGTCGAGCGTCTCTGGAATACTGGGTCACCCGCCTTCGCGGGCGACGACACCGAGAGAGTAACTGACCATGAGTGAACCGGCTCACATCGAGCGTCCCTCCCCCAGCGTCGTGCCCGCGCCGCCCCTCCTCGCCGTCCGCAACATCGAGGTCGTCTATGACGACGTCATCCTGGTGCTGCGAGGCCTCAGCCTCGACGTGCCCAAGGGCGCGATCGTGGCGTTGTTGGGGGCCAACGGCGCCGGCAAGTCGACGACGCTGAAGGCGATCTCGGGGCTGCTCAAGACCGAGGACGGCGAGGTCACACGCGGCGAGATCCTGTTCGAGGGCTCCGCTATCGCCGGCATCGATCCCGACAAGATCGTGCGTCGCGGCATCTTCCAGGTGATGGAGGGCCGGCGCATCGTCGCCGACATGACGTCGCTCGAAAACCTCAAGCTCGGCGCCTTCACCCGCAGGGATCGCGAGGTCGATGCCGATCTCGACATGGTCTTCAACTATTTCCCGCGCCTGAAGGAGCGCACCGGCCTTGCCGGTTATCTCTCAGGCGGCGAGCAGCAGATGCTTGCGATCGGCCGCGCTCTGATGGCGCGCCCGAAGATGATCTTGATGGACGAGCCCTCGATGGGCCTGTCGCCGCTGCTGGTGAAAGAGGTGTTCTCGATTATCCAGAAGATCAACCGCGACCTCGGCGTCACCATCCTGCTGGTCGAGCAGAACGCCCGCGCCGCGCTGTCGGTGGCGAGCCACGGCTACATCATGGAACAGGGCAAGGTGGTGCTCGACGGCACCGCGGACGAACTGCGCGACAACGAGGACGTCAAGGAGTTCTACCTCGGCGGCGCCGGCGATCAGCGCAAGAGCTTCAAGAACCTAAAGAGTTTCAAACGGCGCAAACGGTGGCTGTGAAACTCAGCTCAGCACCTGCTCCGCTTCCGTGACTGCGCAGAGAACATGATAGAACGACGACGCAGGAATGGTGTCGACCAGCGATTTGCCGTCGCGATCGAACTGATCGTACCAGCCGCCCTTCACGGGATGGCTGAGATAATGGCGTTYGAGCCGCACCAGCGCCGCGCGCGCCTCATCGGCCGCGCCGGCCTCGCCGGACTCGGCCTGCGCGATCCACGCCTTCGCCATCTCGGTCTGCGGCCACAGCCGGCGCGTGCTGCGACGGATGTTGCCGCTGGCATCGCCCTCGTCGACCAGACACCCCGTGGCCTCGTCGCGATAGCGCAGCGCGGTGGCGAGCAGCTCGGCGCGACGCTGTCCGGTCGGGCAACCCGTGATGCGTTCAAACCCTTTCAGCAGCCAGACCCACTCCGCCTGATGGCCGGGCTCGACGCTGACCGGCTCGATCTTGGACCAGTCCTCCTCGAAATACTCCGTCAGGATCCGCTTCTGCTTGTCGTAGAGATTGGCGAGGAACAGCGCGAAGAACTCGCCGGCGCGGTTCTGGAACGACAGATCGTGGGTCGCGTCGAAGCACGCGATCATCGCCTCGAACAGATGCATGTGCGGGTTCTGCCGGCGCGGCAGCGAGACCGGCAGGCCTTCATGCACGCCGCCATGCGGCGAGCGCAGATGGCTGTCGAGGAAGGCGAGCAGCGCGTCGATCTCGGCGCGAATTTGCGCATCCTGGTCGAGCCCGTAGACGGCCGCGAGCGCAAACAGGATGAAGGCGTGGTCGTAAGCATCGCGTCGGCCGTCCAGCACGGCGCCGTCCGGCGTCAGCCGGTGCACGTAGCCAGGCCGGCCGTCTGGCGCCTTCGCTTTGCTGAGCAGATGCTCCAGCCCCTTCAGCGCGACGGCGCGCCCCCCAGGGTACCAGCCCATCTGCGCCGCCTTGGCGTAACAATAGATCTGGCGCGCCTGCACGAGCACGCGCCGCGGTGCGGCCGCATCGGCCGTGCCGTCACGGTGCAGCCGGTCGACGAAACCGCCTGCCGCATCGTCCCAGCCGACGGACGACCACAGCGGCAGCGCCTCGTCGATCATGCGGCGCTTCAGGCGCGCGACGACGTCCGCCGCCTCGTCCGCCACAATGATGCCTTCGTCCGCCATCGCGTCCTCTCCACGCCTCGACACTGGCCGTCTGATACCCATGCCGGCGGCGGCGTGCAACGGATGCCAACCCGGAAAGACCAGCCATGACTGCCCATTACGACGCCCGCGAGACGCGCGAACCGGCCGTGCGCGAGGCGGAGCTGTTCTCCCGCCTGCCGAACGTGCTGCGCGGCGCAATGGCCGCACCCGCCTACGCCGAGCGGCTGAAGGGCATAGATCCGGCCGCCGTGACCTCCAGGGCGGCGCTGGCGGGCCTGCCGGTGCTGCGCAAGTCGGAGCTGCCCGCCCTGCACAAGGCCTCAGCGCCCTTCGGCGGCTTCGTGCCGGCAGCCCCGGGATCGTTCGCCCGCCTCTTCACCTCTCCCGGTCCGATCTTCGAGCCTGAAGGGCGGCAGGCCGATCCCTGGCGCGGTGCGCGGGCGCTGTTCGCGGCCGGGTTCCGCCCCAATGACATCGTGCTCAACACCTTCAGCTACCACCTCACCCCCGGCGGCTTTATCTTCGATGCCTCGGCCCGCGCGCTCGGCTGCGCAGTGATCCCGGCGGGCCCCGGCAATACCGAGCAGCAATTCGAGCTGATCGAGGCCTACCGTCCGGTCGGCTACAGCGGCACGCCGGACTTTCTGAAGATATTGCTCGATGCCGCAGCAAGCTCGGGGCGCGACGTCTCATCGATCAAGCGCGCGCTGGTCTCGGGTGCGGCCTTCCCGCCCTCGCTCCAAGCCGAAATCAAGGCACGCGGCATCGACGCCTACCAGGCCTTCGGCACCGCCGACCTCGGCCTCATCGCCTTCGAGACCGAGGCGCGCGAGGGCATGGTCGTGAACGAGGATCTGATCATAGAGATCGTCAAGCCCGGCACCGGAGATCCCGTCGCGCCGGGCGACGTCGGCGAGATCGTGGTGACCTCGCTCGATCCGCACCATCCCTGGATCCGCCTCGCGCTCGGCGACCTCACCGCGGTGTTGCCGGGCCTAAGCAAATGCGGGCGCACCAACATGCGCATCAAGGGCTGGATGGGCCGCGCCGACCAGACCACCAAGGTCAAGGGCATGTTCGTCCGACCGGAGCAGGTCGCCGAGATCGGCAAGCGCCACGCCGCGCTCGGCCGGCTGCGCCTCGTCGTCATGCGCCAGGGCGAGGCCGATGCGATGACGCTACGAGCGGAAACTGCGGCCGCGAGCGACGCCCTGCGCGAGGAAATTGCAGGCACCTTGCGCGCGGTAACGAAACTCGGCGGCAATGTCGAGCTGGTCAGCCCGGGCGCGCTGCCGAACGACGGCAAGGTGATCGCGGACGAGCGGTGAGCAACCGATCATCCAATGTCCGCCACAGCAGCATAACAGGGAACTTCTCAAAAAAGATGGTCCAAAAACAGGCTCTCACCGAGTCCACAGATATTGGCTAGCCTGCTTTGGGTAATGTTTTCCGCGGCTTCGGCATCGCTGCCGGCACTTTCCTGTTAATGCCAATAACAGGCCGCGAACAGGAGGCGATCTGGATAAAATCTCGCGCCCGCCTTCTCTCCCAACCTTGAGGCATTTGCGCGGACGAGATGAAAATCGAATGCTCGTCTCGAATATCTCGCGATTGCGCAACAGCTTTCCTGTCCTGACGGAGCACGGCCGATCCGGTTAGAGCAAGCCCGAACTCGGCGGACGGAATATGTTGCCGCCATTGAATGGCGTCCGCGCCTCTGGACGCGATCAAACTGGTGGCGCCGCTGCAACACCGCAGGCAGAGTCTTGGCAGGGCCGGAATGTTCAAACTCACAGTCGTAGGACCATAAGACGAATGCACAGTGGTGCCACGGCGGGCGTTGAGGACCTCAGGGACGCGCAAGAGGAAGTCGAGGATAGAGTTTCACATTTGGTAACTTGAGGCGCGCACGCTGATCTCATGAATATTTCCTCTCGGTTGCTGCACCATCGCAGCTCTCCATTATCTATCGTCCCGCCAACGATGTTGTCCTCATCCGCGCAAAGCGGCGACGCTCGCATAGCCGAGCGCTTGCGCAGGTGCTGCTGCAGCGGCGATGTGAAGTCGAGGGGATGCACAGACCCATTGTGCATTTGGTAACGGAGGATCCTTCATCGTGAGTTTTATGAACACATCAGTCTTACCCGCGGCACATTCGCAGCTTTCCATCGTCTATCGCCCAGCTAACAATCTCGTTCCTGATCCGCGCAATGTGAGGACACATCCGAAGCGGCAGATTGAACAGCTCAAGGCCTCCATTAAGGAGTTCGGATTTACCAATCCGATACTAGTCGACCCCGACGGCAACATCATCGCCGGTCATGGCCGGCTTCAAGCGGCAAAAGCTTTGGGCCTTGCCCAAGTGCCGACCATCACCCTCTCCGACCTCTCGGAGACCCAGAAACGCGCGCTGCGATTGGCCGACAACAAGATCGCGCTCAATGCCGGCTGGGACATCGAGATCCTGCAAGCAGAACTAGGCGAACTCACCTCGATTGATCTCGACATCGACCCAACCCTCACCGGCTTTTCCACCGGCGAAATTGACGTCATCCTGTCCGGATCGGCGGCCGATCCCGATGATGAAATCGTCCCGGCCGTGCCTAGGACTCCGAATACGAAACCAGGCGACATCTGGATTCTCGGAGAGCACCGGATCGGATGCGGGGATAGCCGCGATGCCGCTTTCCTTGAGCGCGTTGTCGGCAAGGCACGGATCGATGCTGCGTTCCTGGATCCACCTTACAACGTCCGAATCGAAGGCAACGCAAACCCGACGGGCCGTCACGGTGAGTTTGCCATGGCTTCCGGCGAGATGAATGAAGCCCAATTCCGGACCTTCCTTAAAGATACGCTTGGAGCCGCAGCGAATTGCTCCCGTGATGGCGCGGTCCATTTTGTCTGCATGGACTGGCGGCACATGGACGACGTTACGGCGGTGGGCTCAACCATCTATGGCGATCTCCTCAATCTCTGCATCTGGAACAAGTCCAATGCCGGAATGGGATCGCTGTACCGGTCCAAGCACGAGCTGGTCTTCGTCTACCGGGTGGGCTCGGCCTCTCATGTCAATATGGTCGAGCTCGGCAAGCACGGTCGCAATCGCACCAATGTCTGGGACTATGCATCTGCCAATTCCACGCGGGGCGGCCGACGAGAAGACCTTGCCCTGCATCCCACCGTGAAGCCGGTTGGGCTCGTTGCGGACGCTATCAAGGATGTCACCAAACACGGCGATCTGGTGCTCGATCTCTTTCTCGGCTCGGGCACAACATTGCTCGCGGCCGAGCGCGCTGGCCGACGTTTTCGCGGGATCGAGATAGATCCGAAATATGTCGACGTGGCGCTCGAGCGCTGGTCGGCGCAAACCGGCCTTGAGCCACTCCTGGAAGGAGCAGGGTCATGAACGCCAAGCCCGAGACCGCTCCTCAGCCTGCTGTGGATCCCGATCGAACAGCCCCGGATTCGCCAAATGCGGGCAGGTTTCACAAGGGCCGCAGCGGCAACCCTAAGGGACGACCACGCGGTTCCAGCAAGGGCGCGAAAGAGGGCTCCGCCTTGGAAGTGCTGCTCGACAAGACCGTGATCACCACTCACGGGGGAAGAGCGCGCGAGATCTCGATGGAAGAAGCACTGTGGCACCGAACCCTAAGGGACGCGTTCGCGGGCAAACGCATGGCCATGCGGCAGGTCGAGAAGTGGATCATCACGCGCGAAGCGTGGCTGAAAAAACATGCTCCCACGCAGCCGTCGCACGCAAAAATCACGCGGCATTTCTCCCCCGATCCGGACAATGCAGATGCGGCACTCGTGATCCTCGGGATCGCAGCACCGAACCCGACAAGGTCGGATTTGGGTTTGGAGCGTGCCCAGCTTCTTCTTGAGCCTTCGGCGGCTCAACTTGGGCTCGACCGAACTCGTCGTGGCGCAAGTCTTTCCGAAAGCGAATGCGACGAGGTCCGGCGCTGCACGCGCGATTCTCACATGCTAATTTTTGGGGGCGACAGCTCCAAGCGACTCACAGGAGACGCCGATGGGTTGGATTAATAACGCCAACGAAGTCGGCTATGGACGGCCGCCGAAGGGTTCGCGCTTCGTGAAAGGCCAGAGCGGCAATCTCGCCGGCCGCCCCCGCGGTCGTCACCGGCTTGCACCTTATGAGGCGGTGCTCGGTCAAATGGTTACGATCCGTGAACGCGGCACTGAACGCCTTGTCACCGCGACTGAAGCATACCTCCTTCATCTGGCAAAGCGCGGCCTCGAGGGTGATGGCGCAGCGGCACGGGCTTCGCTTGCACTGATCGAGCAGGCACGAGGTGAAAAGAGCCAAAGCGAGCCAATGACAATCGTCCACGTAGGTGTAGACCCAGGTAGCGTCACCCTCGCACTTGAACCATTGCGTATGGCGAGAAAGCTCGATCCGTATCGCGAGACCGCTCGCATGGCGATCGAACCGTGGCTTGTCGAAGCCACTTTAGAGCGCCTGCCGCGGCGGCTCTCGCCGACCGAACAGCGCATCGTAGTGGACGCTACGCGCACGCCAAAGAAGGTGCGATGGCCCAAATGGTGGAGCGAGCATCCTTGAGCACCTTCCGGTCAGAAGTCGCGCAAAAGAGCAAGAATCTTGCTCCGAAAAGGACTGGCATTCAAAGCCGATCGGAGCGCTACTGATTCTGCCGGGCGCAAGCGGCCTCGGCATCTCACCTCGCGACTGCGGGGCTTAAGGCAGTGCGGCGGAGAAGCCGCGCAAGCTTTAAGTAGGAGATCCCGTTGAGTACCCTTCAAACTGATGCGTCCCGCGCGACAGAGCCGCATAACCCAACATTCAAATTTAATCCGCACGACCGGCGGCACTTCATCGGCGGTTCGGACGCCCGCATCATCATGGGCGACGATCAGGGCGCTCTTACCCAGCTTTGGTATGAGAAACGCGGCGAGGCGGAACCCGAAGACCTCTCCGACAATTTAATCGTTCAGCTCGGCACTGTAACCGAACTACTGAATCGCGCCTGGTACCAGCGCATCTCAGGCCAAACCATCAAGGACATCCAAAAACGCGTTCGTCACCCCATTCACAAATGGATGGCGGCGACTCTTGACGGGATGGTCGAGCAGACCGGCGCGGTATTCGAAGCCAAGTTCATGCTTCCATGGGCCTTCACAGAGGAGGCTGCAGCCGACAAGCACATGGCACAGCTCCAGCACAACATGTGGGTTACCGCCGCGCGCAGCTCTATTCTCTCCATCATCACCGGTGGCGGCAAATGGGTCGAGATCAAGATCTACGCCGATCCGCTTTATCAGCACCTCCTGCTCACCGCCGAAAAGAAGTTCTGGCGCTGCGTGCAACGCGGCGAGCCGCCGATCCTCTTCAACATCGAGACGCCACGTCCACGCCTGGAGGCGGTCAAGGTCATGGACATGTCCACGTCCAATCAGTGGGCGGAACTTGCCGCGACCTATCTTCGCACCCGGTCGGCGCATGGCGAGCACGAGACAGCCAAATCGGACCTGAAGAAGCTGATGCCGGAGGATGCCAAAGAGGCGAAAGGCCACGGCATCAAGGCCAAGCGCTCCAAATCGGGGGCTGTCAGCTTCGAGGCCCAGTCTGCGGAGGGGTCTCATGCACCGGTCCAGTGAGAATATCGGAGCCATCGCAGCCGCCCTCGCCCGGGCCCAGGCCGAATTGATGAACCCTGAGAAGACCCTGACGGCGGTCATCCGGTCACCCTTCCCGCGGGAGGGGAACCGGACCTTCCGCTATGCCTCGCTCGCCTCTGGCCTGGACATCGTCCGGAAGACCCTGAGCCAGCAGGAGATCGCTACTATCCAGACCACCCGAACCGAGCAGATGAGCGGCCAGATTCATCTTACGACCCTGCTCGCCCATGCTTCGGGGGAATGGATTTCCTCCGATCTTCCGGTCTGCTCCGGCAAGGACGTCGAGGCGCCGCATCGGATGGGTGCGGCGCTAACCTATGCACGCCGATACGCACTGTTCGCGCTCGTCGGTATCGCAGGTGAAGACGACCTCGATGCACCCGATGCCATCGCTGGAGTACCGCCCTCTCCTGAGCAACGCCTTGCCTCAAAAGTGAAAGAAAAGACGCCCAAACCTCTTTTGAACAGGCCGCCGGTTCTTGGAGGGGCAGATTCAGCGGCACTGCGTCAGCGGTTGCTGATTGAGCTCGCAGGCACCGAAGATCTCCTGGCTTGGGCCAAAGCCAGCCTGCCCGTCAAAAACACCCTCCAACAGATTGATGCTCGATCGATCGAGGCTGCTTATCAGGCGAGATTGGAGTCGGCACCGGATCCCATGCAACCAATAGCTGGCGCCCCTCAAAACCCACCGGATATCACCGAGCTCGACGAGGCCGAGCCCACCTCGACGGCCATTCAAACCGGCCTTGCTATCCCCAAGGAACCGCCCCGCAAGAGGAACAAGTTACATCTCGCCTTCGTCCGCGAACATCCCTGCCTCGTATGCAAACAATCGCCCGCGGATGCGCATCACCTGAAGTTCGCTCAACCCAGAACACTGAGCCGCAAGGTCAGCGACGAGTTTACCGTGCCTCTCTGCCGCTTGCATCACGAAGCCTTGCACCGGTACGGCAACGAAAAGGCGTGGTGGGCAAACATGCAGATATCGCCCTTGCCTGTCGCAAGGGAGCTCTGGGCGGCAAGCACGGCTACCGCCGCTAGCCCCGAAGTCGCGGCATTGGATCGCAAACCGCACCAAACTTTGCAGACGGAAGCGCAGCAGCAATGATCGACCCTTCAAAACCAAAAGAAACGGCACGGTCCGATCAACCGCTATCCATCAAGCCAAACAGACGGCCTGAAATCACTCAACTGCAAGAGGATCACCGGTCCGATGGCAAAGGGCCACGCGAGCCGATTTTCGGCACGGGTGCCGCACCCTTTCTCGCTGAGCTCATTATCACTGTCGGAGCAATTAGCCTCGTGCTTATCGTCCTGATGTTGGCCAGCGTCGCAAAGCAGAAGGCTTCCGGGTTGTTATTTGGCACCTCTCCGCAAGCACGACCTCTGGAACCGGACAAAGCGAAAGTGATCGAGGGGTACGAATTCAAGCGTATCAACTAACCAATCACGCCCCAGTCTGCTCTTTGCAGACTGGGACGTTGCCCCACAACCAGGCTCCTCATCGATCTAAACAACCGACCTATAGACCATGATACGAAAATCGAGAGTACTGTTGCTGACTCGGAACCCCTGCGTTATTTAGCTCCACGCAATGACGGTTCACCTTTCACCTCTAAGAACCGATCAAATATCCATCGAACAACCGCAATTTCTTTCGGATCGCCAGGCCGCACTCGGATATGATCGGTCATGAGATATTTGTGGTCGCCCGCTTTCATACCCCCTTTGATTGTCCCTTCTCTTCCACAAGCTCACTTACCAGGGCATAGCCAACCTTGCCGCATGATTGTCCGCAATAATAGCGATGTGCATCGCTTCATCTATTTTTGAGACAAATACGCCGCATATGTGCTCTTCAAGCCGTCGTGAAGCGAGGTCGTGGCGCGCCAGCCGAGCCTTGCGAGACGGCTGACGTCGAGCAGCTTGCGCGGCGTTCCATCGGGACGCGAGGTGTCGAAACTGATCTCGCCGCCGTAACCGACGATGTCGGCGACGACGCGGGCGAACTCGGCGATGGTGATGTCCTCGCCGGTGCCGTTGATCAGATCGGCGCTCGAATAGGTCTTCATCAGGTGCACACAGGCATCCGCCATGTCGTCGACATAGAGGAACTCGCGCCGGGGCGTGCCGGTGCCCCACACGATGACGCTCTTTGCGCCCGCGACTTTTGCCTCATGGAAACGGCGGATCAGGGCGGCGACGACGTGGCTCATTTCAGGGTGATAATTGTCGCCGGGGCCGTACAGATTGGTCGGCATCACGCTGATGAAGTCGCGGCCACACTGGCTGCGATAGGCCTCCACCATCTTGATGCCGGCGATCTTGGCGATCGCATAGGGCTCGTTGGTCGGCTCCAGCGGACCTGTGAGCACCGAGTCCTCGCGCAGCGGCTGCGGCGCCAGCTTCGGATAGATGCAGGACGAGCCCAGAAACATCAGCTTCTCGGCGCCGTTGAGATGCGCCGCCTGGATCACGTTAGCGGCAATCGCGATGTTGTCATAGATGAACTCGGCGCGCAGCGTGTCGTTGGCGACGATGCCGCCGACCTTGGCCGCGGCGAGGAAGATCACTTGCGGCCGTGTCCTGGCGAACCAGTCGAACACCGCGGCTTGGTTGCAGAGATCGACCTCGCGCCGGTCGACCGTGACGAGCTGCACGTCCTCCCGCGCCAGCCGGCGCAGCAGCGCAGCTCCGACCATGCCGCGATGGCCGGCGACATAGACGGTCTTGCCCTTCAGCTCAAACGGTCCGTTTGCCACTGCCAGCGTCCCGCTTTGCTTCGGCCAGATCGCTTGCCATCATCTCCTCGACCAGCTGGGCGAACGTTCGCTTCGGCTTCCAGCCGAGCACCTCGCGCGCCTTGCTGGCATCGCCGACGAGAAGATCGACCTCGGTCGGGCGGAAATAGGTCGGATCGACCCGCACCACGGTCTTGCCACTCGTCTCATCGACGCCGGTCTCCTCGGCGCCCTTGCCGCGCCATGCGATGCGGCGGCCGACATGCGCAAAGGACAGCTCGACCATCTCGCGCACCGAGCGCGTCTCGCCGGTGGCGAGCACGAAGTCATCGGGCTTGTCGGCTTGCAGGATCTTGTGCATGCCCTCGACATAGTCCCTGGCATGGCCCCAGTCGCGCTTGGCTTCGAGATTGCCGAGATAGAGCGTCTGTTCCAGCCCGACCTCGATACGCGCGACGCCGCGGGTGATCTTGCGGGTCACGAAGGTCTCGCCGCGGATCGGGCTCTCATGGTTGAACAGGATGCCGTTCGACGCGAACATGCCGTAGGCTTCGCGGTAGTTCACCGTGATCCAGTAGCCGTAAAGTTTTGCGACGCCGTAGGGCGAGCGCGGATAGAACGGCGTCGTCTCCTTCTGCGGGATCTCCTGCGCGAGGCCATAGAGCTCGGAGGTCGAGGCCTGATAGAACCGCGTCTCCTTCTCCATGCCGAGGATGCGGATCGCTTCCAGCAGGCGCAGCACGCCGATCGCGTCGGCATTGGCGGTGTATTCCGGGCTCTCGAAGCTCACGGCGACGTGGCTTTGGGCTGCGAGATTGTAGATCTCGGTTGGCCGGATCTGCTGCACGAGGCGGATCAGATTGGTCGAATCCGTCATGTCGCCGTAATGCATCAAGAATGGCACATTGCCGACATGCGGATCCTGGTAGAGATGATCGACGCGTGCGGTGTTGAACGAGGACGAACGCCGCTTGATGCCATGCACAATGTAGCCGAGCGACAGCAGGTATTCGGCGAGATAGGCACCGTCCTGACCGGTCACGCCGGTGATCAGAGCACCCCGTGGAGTCATTGGAGACCCTGTTCCATCAATCATGCTCAGATATCGGAGCGTCCGACCGCTCGAGCTATTGCACCCGCCGCACTATTATTTGACTCTTCCTTGGACTTGTCGGTGTTTCCGGTCAAGCCCCGCCCGTTGCGCTGACCTCGCCGCAGCGCAGCCAGGAACGAGCCGATGCGGACGCACCAACATGCACATCAAGGGCTGGACGGGCCACGCCGACAGACCACCAAGTCAAGGGCATGTTCGCCAGCCCCGAGCAGAGGAGATCGCCACTATCCAAGCCACCCGAACCGATCAGATGAGCGGCCAGATTCATCTTACGACCCTGCTCGCCCATGCTTCGGGGGAATGGATTTCCTCCGATCTTCCGGTCTGCTCCGGCAAGGACGTCGAGGCGCCGCATCGGATGGGTGCGGCGCTAACCTATGCACGCCGATACGCCCTGTTCGCGCTCGTCGGTATCGCAGGCGAAGACGACCTCGATGCACCCGACGCCATTGCGGGAGTACCGCCCGCTCCTGAGCAACGCCCTGCCACAGAAGTGAAAGAAAGGACGCCCAAGCCTCTTTTGAACAGGCCGCCGGTTCTTGGAGGGCCAGATTCAGCGGCACTGCGTCAGCGGTTGCTGACTGAGCTCGCAGGCACCGAAGATCTCCTGGCTTGGGCCAAAGCCAGCCTGCCCCTCAAAAACACCCTTCAAGAGATTGATGCTCGATCAATCGAGGCTGCTTATCAGGCGAGATTGGAGTCGGCACCAGATCCCATGCAACCAATAGCTGGCGCCCCTCAAAACCCAGCGGATATCACCGAGGTCGACGAGGCCGAACCCACCTCGACGGCCCTTCAAACCGGCCTCGCTATCCCCAAGGAACCGCCCCGAAAAAGGAACAGGTTACATCTCGCCTTCGTCCGCGAACATCCCTGCCTCGTATGCAAACAATCCCCCGCGGATGCGCATCACCTGAAGTTCGCTCAACCCAGAACACTGAGCCGCAAGGTCAGCGACGAGTTTACCGTGCGCGTAATTCGGATCGTACCCAATCACTGCGAGGCTATCGGGCTGTTGGCCCTATCCGGCTGTGTCAGTGCGACGAGGACCAGGGGACTGATACTTCAACAATGGAGCGATGAACGCATGGAGGTTCGCCCCATTAAATAGATAAGCGGCGATGCCCGCCGCTTGCGCTGCGGCAAGATCGCTCTGCTTATCGCCGATCATGAAGCTAGCGCCTATACCTACCGGATACCGCTCAAGCAGAGCTCTAATCATCCCCGGCTGCGGCTTACGACAGTTGCAGAGGACACGGTAACGCTCGATCCGGCCCTCGGGGTGATGCGGGCAAAATTCGAACGCATCGATATGCGCACCTACAATGGCAAGTTCACGCGACATCCATTCGTGCAAACTGCGAACATGGCGCTCCTCGTAAAACCCCCTCGCAATCCCTGATTGGTTTGTCACGACAAACGCAAAATACCCGGCGTCATTGACTGCCTTTACGGCCTGTTTGGCTCCTTCAACCCACCGGATCTTGTCCGGATCAAAAGCATAGCCGTCGTCCTCATTGAGGACGCCATCACGATCAAAGAAAACGGCCGGACGCATCAGATCTGACTGACCTAGTTGGAAGGAACACAGCCGATCTTCCGACAATCGCTGCTCCATTTCAACATGCGCGCGGTTGGGCAGGATAGTGCTCTACCAGCGCGCCCTGCATCCTCGCCGGAATAGGTTTTCATCACGCGCACACGGGCATCCGCCATGTCAACCTGAAAGAACTCGCGCCGTAGCGGGCCGGCTAGCGCGGCCAATCAGCGCCGAAACCACATGGCTGTACTCGGGACGAGCAATCCACCGCGACCGTCGAGATTGGCCGACATCACGCGCATGAGTCGCGCCATATGGCGCCGATAAACTCGGCCATGCCGGCGAGTTTGCCATCCCATGCGGCCCGTTCGTGGCCTCTAGCGGGTCGGTCAGAACAGAGCCTTCATGCCTATCAGTTCAAATGGTGCGTTTTCGGGTGCGTCTTCATTGCCTTCAACCAAGACGCGATTTTGTTGGTCGACAAGGTGACGACGGCCCTTTACTGTTCGCTTTCAGAACAATCCGCCTCGCTTTGATGCGTAGAGGCGAGTTACGATGCAGCAGTTTGCAGAGTGAATTGGCCATTTGTTTTTCAGGGAACAATGATGGCGGAGCGCGATCCTCGCGTGCTGGTGACTGGAGCGAACGGTTTCATCGGGAGCCACGTGGTACCCGCATTAGAACGCGAAAGATGGTCGGTCCGTCGCGCGGTCCTTCGACCGGACGGCACGGCGGGCGACGTCGTGGTCGAAACAATCGGCCCCAACACCGATTGGTCAGCCGCACTTGAAGGCATCGATTGCGTGGTACATCTCGCCGCCCGCGTGCATCACAAGCATGAGGAGCATGCGGTCGAACTTTACCGGAAGGTCAACGTCGCAGGGACGCTGCATTTGGCGCGCAGTGCAGCAATGGCCGGGGTGCGCCACTTCATCTTTATCAGCACGGTTCTCGTCCATGGCCGCAGCAATGATGGCCGCGCGCCTTTCAGCGAGGACGACCTCCCCACGCCGCGCGGCCTCTATGGCATGTCCAAGGCGGCGGCCGAGGCGGGGCTGAGGACGCTGGCGCGCGACAGCGCCATGAAGATCTCGGTGATCAGGCCGCCGCTGGTCTACGGTGCGGGCGCCAAAGGCAATTTTGCGCTGCTGACGCGTGCGGTCAATCTGGGACTGCCATTGCCTTTTGCAGCGATCCGCAATCATCGCGCCTTCCTCGCGGTGCAGAATCTCTCGTCGTTCATCCTGCGCCGGCTTGCCCATCCCGATCCTGCGAGCAATTTCGAGATCTTTCTCGTGGCCGACCGAGAGCAGGTCTCGACGCCCGAATTTATCGAGCGCCTGGCCATGGCGTCCGGCAAGAGCCCGCGGCTGTTTCGCGTGCCGCCGGATGTGCTCACAGTGCTGCTTGGCGTGATCGGTCGGCGGGATACGCATGACAGCTTGATTGGCTCGCTTGAACTCAACGTCTCCAAGGCGATCGCGACGGGCTGGCAACCGCAGGTGACGCTCGATGAGGGCTTGCGGCTCGCATTGTTGGCTCAGGACGCCTAGATGGCCGGACAGCCATGCGCCGCCTTAGCAATGAATCGCCTCGCCAACAGCCCTAGCTCAATTAGGCGTGTGCCGGATAACATCATAGAAAAATCGAATTTGCCCCACGGCGAATGTTTACTTCGATAGTCGATAGTTCCCCAAATAGATTACATCAAGGCCGGAGCAAAAGTAGGTATGCAGCGCCTCGAGCGGTGCGTTAACAGTCGGCTGTTCGTTAATATTAAGGCTGGTGTTGATTAAAACCGGCAGCGAGGTCGCTTTCGCGAACTCGCCAATCAGGCCGCTGTAGAGCGGATTGCTGTCCGTGTGGACGCTCTGGATGCGGGCCGTGTTGTCGACGTGGACTACCGCGGGCATGGTCTCGGCGACCTTCTGGTTGACCGGAAACGTCACCACCATAAAGGGTGCGTCGAATGTGTCGTCGAAATACTCGGCCTGGCGCTCGTACAGCACCGACGGGCAGAACGGACGGAACTCCTCGCGGTATTTGATCGAGAGGTTGATGCGGTCCTTCATGCCCGCGTGGCGCGGATCGGCAAGAATCGAGCGGTTACCGAGCGCGCGCGGGCCGTATTCCATCCGCCCCTGAAACCAGCCCACCGTCTTCTGCTCCGTCAGATCGGTGACGCAGCGCGAGACGGGATCGTCGAGCAACTCGAACCGCGCGCCAGTCTTTTCCAGCGTTTCCCGGATCGTGTCGTTGGAATATTCCGGTCCCCAATAGGCATGGGTCAGCGGTGAAACCGCGTGGCCGGCCTCCGCACACTTCATCATCGCGGCGCCCAGCGCCACACCCGCATCGTGCGGCACCGGCGGGACGTAGAGACGCTTCACCGACGGCTCGGCGGCGATCTCCATGTTCATCTTGCAGTTCAGCCCGACGCCTCCGGCGATGCAGACGTCGCCGCAGCCAGTCTCGGCGATCGCGGAGCGGATCACCTCGGTGGTGACGATCTCGAGCTGCTTCTGGCCGCTCGCGGCGATATTGGTCAGCCGCTGGTCGAGCGGCGCCCCGCGTAGGCGCCGCGGCCCCAAAATCTCCTCCATCTTCTTGGTGAAGATGCGCTCCTGACGCGTCGAGAAATCGCTGGTGAAGATCTCGGCGTCGCGCCTGCGCTTGTCGAGCCCGGGATCGAGTTCGTAATCGATGCCGGCCGGGCGCAGAAGCTTGGCAAACTTGTCGAGATATTCGGGGCTGCCATAGGACGACAGGCCCATGACCTTGTACTCGTCATTGGTCATCTGATAGCCGAGATACTGGGTCAGCATCCCGTAATAGAGTCCGAGACTGTTGTGGCGGCCGAATCGCGTCAGCACGCGGAAGTCATTGCCGCGCGCATGCGCGACGAGACCGGAGCTGGAGTCGCCCGAGAAGTCAAAGCAGGCAACGGTCGCCTCGGAGAAACCGGAGCCGTAGAACGAGCTAGCGGCGTGACAGAGGTGATGGTCGTAGAGCTCGATCTTCGGGCTGTGCCCGAACTGGTACTTGAAATATTCGGTGAGGCGCTGCGTGTAGTTCGTGTAGGTCTTCAGTGGCGAGCAGATCCAATCGACGTCGCGCATGGTGATGCCCGCCTGCTTCAGGCAGTAGCCGATGGCACCGCGCGGAAGCTCGCCGCGCGCGTGCTTGGCAAGCGTGAAGCGCTCCTCCTCGGCCGCAGCGATCAATTCGCCATCGCGCAGCAAGACGGCCGCCCCGTCATGATGCCCGTGCTTGATACCAGAGCTGATCCCGATCACATACATACGTGCTACCTACGAAATCCGCCTTCTATAGCAACTCGCGGCAAAGTAAATCACCCTTAGCCGGTCTTGCACGACGTTCCGACTTATAGCGGACGGCGGGGCATGTAGCATGGATGCAACAGAAGACGTCATTTCGCCGCCCTAGCACTTTAAATCGGCAGCTGTCATCATAGAGGCGCAGCCTCTGGAGGGGTCTCATGCATCGATCTAGGTGTTCAGTCCCGAGGTCAAGTGGATGGGATCGAGCCGAAAGCGGTCTGGCTCGTTTGCCCAAGCTGTACAGATGGCTTCGTAGGGTGTGAGGCCGCGTAGCGTCTTCAGCCGCTTGGCGAAGTTGTAGCCGTCCAGGAAGGCGCCGAGGTGATCTTCCAGTTGGCGCTTGGTCTCATAGTGATACCGCCGGACGGTTGCCTCCTTCAGTGTTCGGTTCATCCTCTCAACCTGACCGTTGGTCCAGGGATGGTTGGGCTTGGTGAGACGATGCTCGATGCCATGTCCCCTGCAGGCCCGGTCGAAAGGATGGCCGCGCCACATGGCGGTTGGACCCAATCGATTCTTGGGCAGGTCGGCGAATTGGATGCCGTTGTCCGTGAGCACGGTGTGGATTTTGTAGGGACAGCCTTGACCAGGTCGTTGAGGAAAGCCCTGGCGGTGGCAACCGTCGCCTTCTGCATCAGCCGAGCGAAGGCGTACTTCGAGGTACGGTCCACAGCTACGAAGAGGTAGAGCTTACCCTCCTCCGTGCGGACCTCGGCGATGTCGATGTGGAAGTAGCCGATCGGATAGGCCTTGAAAGGCTGCTTGGCAGGCTTGTCACCGGCGACTTCGGGCAGGCGGCTGATCCCATGGCGTTGCAGGCAACGGTGCAAGGATGACCCCGTCAGATGGGGGATGGTCGTCTGCAGAGCGTAGAGGCAGTCATCGAGACGCAGCAGCGTGTGCTTGCGGAACGCAACGACCATCGCCTCCTCCTCAGCCGTCAGAACTGTCGAACGCACGATCTTCGGGCCCATCGGCGCATCGTGAACAAAGGTCCGCTTGCGCCACTTGGAAACTGTCTTTCGATTAAGGCCGTGCTGCGCGGCTAGATCCTTGAGCGGAGCCTTCGATCGCTGTATCGCCGCTCGRATGGCGTGCGTGGTCGTGGCGCTGCCGTGAAGTATCTGTCCCATAACTCCTCCCGGAATGATGGATCAGCTTGGCTGATTCCCCCACACTCCGGGACCAGACACCTAGTGAGGCCATCGCGGCTAAAAACACCCAGCGAGGGTCGAAAAAGCGGTAGCCGTGATCCCCAATGCCACCGTGATCAAAAGATGCTCCACGCGGCCTTCGTCCCGGTCGCTGACACCGGCAGACTGACCTTTTGTCGCCGAAGGAGGTGCTGTTGAAGCCCAGTAGGGCGCACCACTCAGGCGCCCGGCCCGAACGAGCGAGCTACGCGTGAAGTAGGGACATAGCATCGCGGCTCGAGCTCCCATTTCGAGCGATACGGTTGGCACTCCGGCTTGTCGAAATCCGCCAACTCAAGTACGACGTTCGCGCGGAGACAGGGAAGTGGCTCGAAGCCAGCACACTATGCATAAGATTCGGTTTGGAATACTGATCTGCCTTCATTTGTTCGTCAGCTGTCTAGCGCTGGTCTTCGTTTCAGAGCTTTATCCTCAGTATCACGTCAATTTTCGCTGGGATGTTCTACCACACGCGATCGCGGTCGTGGCAGCATACTCGCTGGTGTCCGTTCTTTTCGTTTATTCCGAATTCAGCTTCGGCTATTTCATCGGCTTCCCCTTCTTCTCCCTGATTGGGGGCTATCTTTGGCTGAATTGTTTTTCGGAATTTCATTACGACCATCGGCTCGCCGGTATTTCAGCGAGCGCTTCTGCAGTCACACTTTTTCTACCAGCGCTATTTCTAAAATCGCCTCTAAAACAACTCTGGACGCCTACTCACGCGACATTCAATCGTATTCTCGATTCGATATTGTTATTGGCGGGAGCGACGCTCGTCGCCGGCGCGGCGTACAATTTCGACCTTGCCCAACTACTACGCCTGATTACGCTGGACGTCGACATCTACCTCGCGCGCGACACACTGAAGTTCCCTAAGCTCCTCGACTATCTTCTGAGGATCACAGCGAGCGCGCTGCTTCCGTTCGTCTTCGCCTGCTTTGTTGAATACCGCAAGGCCGGACGGGCTGCGGCGGCGCTGGGACTTCTGTTTCTCTTCTATCCTATTACCCTAAGCAAGGTCGCCCTTTTCAGTGCAGGTTGGATCGGCCTGATCGCGTTATCGGCCCGGTTCATTGAAGCTCGATTGGTGGCCATCCTTTCCCTGTTGATCCCTGCAGCGATTGGCGTTTTGCTGATCATCCTGTCGAAACTCGAGATATTGCAGAGGCCAGAGACTGCGTCATATTTCGCGTTGATCAATTTCCGGATGATGACATTTCCATCGCTGGCTATGGATTACTACAACGAGTTCTTTTCTAAAAATGAACTCACTTTGTTCTGCCAAATCTCCTTCTTGAAAACCCTTGCCACCTGCCCTTATCACGAACCGCTCGGAGTTGCGATCTACAAGGCTTTCGGAATTGGGGGATCTTTCAACGCCTCGCTGTTTGCTACAGAGGGGATCGCGTCGGTGGGTCCCTGGCTCGCGCCCCTCACAGCCTTCGTCGGCGGACTCGTGTTGGCGTTGGGTAACCGTGTGTCCGCCGGACTGCCACCGCGCCTCGTCCTTACCTCCGCAGCTGTTTTACCGCAGATTTTCCTCAACGTACCGTTGACCGTGACGCTAGTGACCCACGGGGTCCTCGTATTGTTCCTGCTCTGGTACATTACGCCTCCCCCATTGAAGCAGGAATGAGCGCTTCGCAATCGCATGTTTGCTGTGATTGCACTCAAGCCTTGCGACCCACGAATGTCAGCGTGAATTTGCAGTGCGTCGTTGAGCCATCGAGCGGAGAACAGAAAAATCGCAGCGAGGCCACTTCGAGAGCAGCACGTTGCCCACCGACGACCAAAGATAGACAACCCCGGCGAATTCACGCCACGCCGCAAAAATCAACAGCAGATCTCAATGGCCTTCCGACGGCCGCCGGGCTGCACTGTTGTGGGTCAGTTTTGATTGGAGGATCGGTTGTGTTTATACTACCGCGATCGTCTCCCCCCGCTCAAACGGCACATTGTGATGCTGATTGTTCTCCGATCCGACGCCAATCTCGCCACAGGAGGCGGTCACGTCATGCGCTGCCTCACACTGGCTGCCGAAATGCAGCGGCGCGGTGCCGACGTTCTGTTTGTTTGCTCCGCCGAAACCGTCAATACGGTACCCGCGCTGACGCGCTCCGGCATTCTTTGGCTTGAGGCTGATCAGCATGACTGGAACCCGGCCCTCGCAGACGGCAAGTTTGCCGGGATGCGGATTGATCTCGTCGTCGTCGACTCCTACCGGCTCGGCGAAACATTTGAGTGCTCACTGCGCCTGCTTGGGTGTCCAATCCTCGTGATCGACGATGCACCCGGGCGCCCTCACAATTGCGACATTCTCGTCGACATGACGCTAGGCCGAAGCGCCGACGAGTATGCTGGATTAGTCCCGCAGCATTGCCGCGTGCTTGCGGGCGCGTCTTACACGCTACTGCGTGACGAGTTCGGAGAGTTACGCACTGCTTCGCTTTACCGGCGATGCGGGTCGCACAAGCCAAAGTCGATATATGTCTCACTCGGGCTCACCGATGTCGGAGGTCAGACGGCGAAAATCGCCCGATCCTTGGTAACGACGGGAAGCTTTTCGCGGATCATCATCGTGACCGGCCCTACCGCACGGTCTTTAGACGAGATCGCCGAAATCGGAAACTGGGATGCGCGGATCGAGGTGTTTGTTGATCCTCCTGAGATCGCCGATCTGATGGCTTGTAGCGACATCGCAATCGGAACACCCGGCACATCGAGTTGGGAGCGGTGCTGCCTTGGTCTTCCATCGATCCAGCTCGTTGTAGCTGACAATCAGCGTGAGAATGCTCGCGCGCTCGAGCAGGCGGGCGCAGCACTGATCGTCCCACCCGGCTGCGATGTCCCTGAGACGATTACGCGCATGCTGGCTGAACTTGCCCGACAGCCCGACGAACTCGCCCGGATGTCGCGGCAGGCGGCCAAGGTGTGCGACGGCGACGGCGCGCAACGCGTCGGCGAGGCCATCGATGCGCTTGTGCAGCTGGAACGTACCGGCCAGCTAACACTGCGCCGTGCCACAGCCGATGACGCACGGCGGCTCTGGTTTTGGCGCAACGATCCCGCCGCCCGAGCAATGTCCGGCGATAGCTGGGCAGTCCCTTGGGATGCCCACACGAAATGGTTTAACAACCGCATCGCGGATGCGAACACTCTTATTTTCATCATCCAGGCCGATGGAAGACCTTGCGGCAACGTGCGATTTCACATCGAATTGACGGGGACGGCCGTGGTCAGTATTGCAATGGCCCGTAACGTCCGAGGGCGGGGTTACGGTGCCGCTGCCCTCGTTTTGGCCTGCCAGGAAGCATTTGGTCAGGGTTTTTGCGAACGCGTCGAGGCACGAGTGAAGCGGGAAAATCTCGCCTCTCAGAGAATCTTCCTGAAGGCCGGCTTCGTGTTCACTGGCCAAGAGGCTGAGTACCTAGTGTATCAGTTTTCTTTGCGCGCCGCGTCCGAAGGAAATAACTGAAGAATGGGAATAAGCGGATGACACGCGAAACTGCGCTCGACCGGCGGCCTCGATTGCAGATGCTACAATATGTTGCGAGAGGTCAACAATGAGCCCGGACGCGGAACTCGAAATCGCCGGCCGCAAGATCGGTCGCAATCACCCCCCTTATATCATCGCCGAACTGTCGGCCAATCATGGCGGGCGCCTCGCGAAAGCCCTGGAATTGATCGAGGCGGCCGCGGCGACCGGCGCGGACGCCATCAAGATTCAGACCTACACGCCGGACACCATGACGATTCCGCATGACGGCGCGGACTTCCAAATCAGGGGCGGGCTGTGGGACGGCTATCAACTGCATCAGCTCTATAAGGAAGCCTACACACCCTACGAATGGCATGCAGAGATGTTCGCGAAGGCGCGCGAGGTCGGCGTCACGATCTTTTCGACGCCGTTTGACGAAACCGCAGTCGACCTGCTCGCCGGACTAGAGGCGCCAGCCTATAAGATCGCCTCCTTCGAGGTTATAGACCTGCCGCTGATCAAATATGTAGCCAAGCGCGGCAAGCCCATGATCATCTCGACTGGCATGGCGAATCTCGGCGAGATCCAGGAAGCGGTCGAAACGGCGCGGAACAACGGCGCCGGTGGCATTGCCCTGCTGCATTGTACCAGCGCCTATCCTGCGCCGATCGAGGAAGCCAATGTGCGCACGGTTGTGCACCTCGGAGATGCGTTCGGCGTGATATCAGGCCTTTCGGATCATGCGCCCGGCTCCGCTGCCTGCGTCGCCGCCACCGTCCTGGGGGGCGCCATCATCGAAAAGCACTTTACCATCTCACGTGCCGAGGGCGGGCCCGACGCAGCGTTTTCGCTGGAACCGAATGAATTCAGGAAGCTGGTCGCTGACTGCCAGTCAGCATGGTCCTCTCTTGGCAGGGTCGACTACGGCTTGGCACCGAGCGAAGCCGCCAATACCCGCTTCCGCCGCTCGATTTACGCGGTCAAGTCGATCAAGGCAGGCCAGCCGTTCACGCCCGAGAATGTGCGCGTGATCAGACCCGGTTTTGGTCTGCCGCCGAAGCACCTGCCTGACATCATCGGACGTACGGCCTCGCGCGACATCGCCTACGGTGAGGCGCTGACGTGGTCAGCGATCAAGTAATCGACGAGCTGAACCGCCTCGGCGCTCGAGGGCGGTCCATCGCCCTGAGGCCACGCGAACTGGAGCGTCCCAAGGCGGCGTGTAACTCCCGCCAATCACTCTCGCTTGCAATATTTGCCTGAACTGACTACTACCGGTCAGCTTTTCAACGATCCACAATTGGAACCATGCTCGACAACAAGGCCATTCTCATCACGGGGGGTACCGGCTCGTTCGGCACGGAGCTCGTCAAGATCCTGTTGCGGGATCACAACCTCGGCAAGATTATCGTCTACTCGCGCGACGAGTATAAGCAGGCCATCATGGCGCAGGCAATGCCCGATGACCGGCTGCGCTTCTTCATCGGCGACGTGCGCGATCTCAACCGCTTGAATATGGCCATGCGCGAAGTTGACCTCGTGGTTCACGCGGCGGCTATGAAGCACGTTCCAATCGCAGAGTATAATCCGATGGAGTGCGTCAAGACCAATGTGGTCGGCGCCGAAAACGTGGTGCAAGCTGCGATCGCGAATCGGGTTCCCAAGGTCGTCGCGCTGTCGACGGATAAGGCCTGCAACCCGGTCAATCTGTATGGCGCCACTAAGCTCGCCTCGGACAAGATATTCGTCGCGTCCAACAATTTGTCCGGCAACACCGGGACTAAGTTCGCTGTCGTTCGCTATGGAAATGTGGTCGGATCCCGCGGCTCGGTCGTTCCGTAT
This sequence comes from Bradyrhizobium sp. 2TAF36, assembly GCF_052114925.1. Lineage (NCBI taxonomy): Bacteria > Pseudomonadati > Pseudomonadota > Alphaproteobacteria > Hyphomicrobiales > Nitrobacteraceae > Bradyrhizobium > Bradyrhizobium sp. 2TAF36. The sequence continues at coordinate 29,294 of NZ_JBFRFR010000052.1, forward strand.
TTCCGAGATCTCATTGCCAAGGGAAGCGACCATCTGCCGATCACCGACCCACGCATGACGCGTTTCTGGATTACGCTAGACCAGGGCGTGGACTTCGTGCTCTCGAGCGCCAAGATGATGCAGGGCGGGGAATTGTTCGTCCCGAAGATCAAGTCGATGTCGATTGTCGATCTTGCCAAGGCAATGGCTCCGAACTGCCCGCACAAGATCGTTGGTATTCGGCCTGGCGAAAAGCTTCACGAGGTGATGATCACCGAAGACGATGCGCGCTTCACCATTRAATTGGAGGATCGTTACGTCGTGCAGCCAGCGCTCGCCTGGTGGAGCTATAGAGGGTACGGCGATATGGGCCGGCTCGTCCCCGAAGGCTTCCGTTACGCCAGCGACAACAATCCGGAATGGCTCAACGCTGCGGCGCTGACGGCCATGCTCGAAAATCCCGCGAGCCTGCATGGCTAGGGATTCGATTCCTTACGGCCGGCAGATCATAGACGATGAGGATATCGCGTCGGTAGCCGAGACATTGCGCTCGGCATGGCTCACGACCGGCCCGAAAGTCGGCGAATTCGAGCGTGCATTCGCCGAGTTCTGCGGTGCGCGCGAAGGTGTTGCTGTCAACAGCGGAACCGCTGCGCTTCATGCCGGCGTGCGCGCCTTGAAGATCCGATCCGGCGACGAAGTGATCGTTCCGGCGATCACGTTTGCGGCTTCATCAAATGCGGTGGTCTATGAGGGCGGCACGCCCATCTTCGCCGATGTGGAGCCCGAAACGCTGCTGATCGACCCGACATCCGTCCAGCGGAAAATAACGGCCCGCACCCGCGCCATCATAGCCGTCGACTACGGCGGGCAGCCGGCCGACTACGACGCTCTGCGCGCGCTTGCCTCCGGCCGCGGCATCAGACTGATCGCCGACGCCTGCCATGCTCCCGGAGCAACTTACAAGGGCGGCAAGGTGGGGACGCTTGCCGACCTCTCTGCCTTCTCGTTCCATCCTGTGAAGCACCTCACGACCTGCGAAGGGGGGATGGTGTTGACAGACGATCCCGAAATGGCTGCGCACATGCGCCGTTTCCGCAATCACGGGATCGATTCTGATCACAGGTCGAGGGAAACGAGCGGAATATTTTCCTACGATATGGTCGAACTCGGTTTCAATTACCGACTACCAGACGTGCAATGCGCGCTTGGAATCGCGCAACTGAAGCATTTGTCGTTATGGCTGGATCAACGTCGCGCCATTGCGGCCCGCTACGACGAGAAGTTTGAGGAAATCCCGTTCGTGCGTCCGCTCACAAAACATGCAGACCGATCTCACGCCTACCACCTGTATGTAATCCGCCTCGACCTTGATCAGCTCAAGGTGGATCGACGCCGGGCGTTCGATCATCTCAGGGCGGCCGGCATCGGCGCGAACGTCCACTATGCCCCCGTCTATCATCACAGCTTCTACCGCGAACGATTCGGATATCAGCCTGGGTTGTGCCCCCAAGCCGAGGCAGTCTATGGAGAAATCCTGACCCTGCCGATGTTCCCAACGCTGTCAGAGGCCGAGCAGGACCACGTTGTCACGACCATCAGTGGACTGAAGCATCTTCGCTAGGGCAGAGGCGCCCGTGGGTTCCGTACTATTCTGCAGCGCCACGGCCAAAGCTCCATTTGATCCGTATCGGACTGTGTGTTGATCGGCTACGGCTGCCTCCTGATGGAGCCTGGTGCCGCAAGTTGTAGAAGCGCAGTGCTTGCGCCCACCGGAACATTCCGAGAACATATAGGTCGGAAGCGTGTGCGAACATCCATCGCGATTGACGGCCAAGTCGACGATTTCGCCCCTTGGTAGTGGGTTGATCTTCGTACTTGCGCTGTGTAATCCGAATTGCAGGGCAAACGGGGCGATCAGAAGACATTCGATGATCAAGAACGAACTTCGCTCGTTCTGTATTCACGAATGGGAACACCCCACAGGACGGGCGCCGCACTTTGGCCGACCCGGGAAGCGATCCTTGCGGGCGATGGCGAATGTTCGAGATCGTTTCGACGATCTCGTTTCGATGGGGGCGCTGATGCGAGCGATGAGATCATTTGCCAAGGTGCATTCGGTGTGACGCTACCAGCGATATTGGCGGTCATCCCCGCACGCGGCGGAAGTAAGCGAATTCCCCGCAAGAACATCACCCTCTTTTATGGCAGGCCGATGATGGCTTGGCCCATAGGCATGCTGAATTCGTCCGGTCTCGTAGCGAACATTCTGGTTTCGACGGACAACGAGGAGGTTGCGGAGGTGGCTCGGAACATCGGCGCCGAGGTGCCGTTCATGCGTCCTGCCTCGCTGTCGGACGACTACACGGGCACTGCGGCCGTGACAAAGCACGCGGTCGACTGGTTCGTGAGTAACCGCTATCGGCCCGATCTGATCCTTACTGTCTATCCAACCGCCGTGTTCGTTTCCGCCGATGACATCAAAAGCGCTGTAGCTACAATCCATAGACTRAATTGCGAAATGGTCTTCTCGGCCGTCGAGTTTCCCTCGCGGATCCAGCGCGCTCTCTTCATGACCGACGACGGGCGTGTGCGCATGGCTTATCCTGAATACTATTCTGCGCGATCGCAGGATCTGCCCCCCGCGTATCACGATGCCGGACAATTCTATCTGTCCAAAACGGAGACCGCCCTTGCAGGCGCTTCGTACGACGTCGTTCCATCAGCCATCCTTCCGGTCGCGCGCGACACCGCCGTTGACATTGATACGCCCGAAGATCTCGAAATCGCGGAACGCATCTTTCAGTACCGCCTGAGGGGAACCCGATAATCGACGATGCAGCAACGTGGCCGTGAGCCTCCATCGTGTGCGCCGACAAGCCGCCCCGCCAGTCATCTACGGTTGACCGCTCCTCAACGGAGCCGTTGATCAAACCGAAAGAGAACGAAGCCATGCCGAAATCTGATCCTCACAGTGCTCAGGAAGAATTCTGGGCTGGCGATTTCGGGAATGACTATATCGCGAGAAACATGAGCCCCGCGCTTCTTGCTTCGAACATCAAGTTCTTCAGCAAGGGCCTCAATGCTGCCCTTCCTCCCAAGAGCTGCATTGAATTTGGCGCGAACATAGGAATGAACCTGAAGGCCATCCGTCAGATATATCCCGACTGCACCTTGAGGGGCGTGGAAATCAACGAAAAGGCCGCTGCACTGCTTGGCAACGAAATTGGCGCATCGAACGTGTTCTGCGGTTCGATCCTAGATTATGCGTCTGCCGACGTCTCCGAGTTGGCGCTGATCAAGGGTGTTCTCATTCACATCAATCCAGAACAACTTCCCTTGGTCTATGATAAATTGTACGGCGCTACGTCTCGCTATCTCCTGGTCTGCGAGTATTACAATCCCAGCCCGGTTTCGATACCTTACCGCGGCCACCACGATCGACTTTTCAAGCGCGACTTTGCTGGGGAGATCATGGATAGATATTCTGATCTACGTCTGGTCGACTACGGCTTCGCGTACCATCGTGATCCCGCGTTTCCTCAAGACGATATCAGTTGGTTCCTGCTGAAGAAGGGCGCGTAAACCGATGCTGATCTACTGCAAGCGATGCGTGATGCCGAGCACGAAGCCGGACCTGCACTTTGACGATCAAGGCGTCTGTAGCGCTTGCCGCTCCTACGAGAACCGGAAAGCCATCGATTTCGACACCCGGCGAGACGAGCTGCTGCGCGTTCTGGAGAAATATCGTCGCGGTGGAACGAACTGGGACTGCATCGTCCCGGTGAGTGGCGGAAAGGATAGCACCACCCAGGTCGTTAGGATGCTGCAACTCGGACTGCGGCCTCTCTGTGTCACGTCAACGACATGCGACTTGTCGGACATTGGCCGGCACAATCTCGATAATATCAAGCGGTTGGGTGTCGATCTCATCGAGATGTCACCGAATCCCCTCGTCCGCGCAAGGCTGAACAGGATCGGGCTGACTGAAGTTGGCGATATTTCGTGGCCGGAGCACGTCGGAATTTTCACCATCCCGGTTCGAGCAGCCGTCCAGTTTGACGTTCCTCTCATAGTTTGGGGTGAGAACTCGCAAAACGAGTATGGTGGACCGGCAGCCGCGGCCGAGAACAATACTCTTTCACGAGCTTGGCTCGAGGAATTTGGCGGGCTCCTCGGTCTGCGTGTGTCGGACCTCTGCGATGTCTACGGCTTTACCCCGGGAGATATCATCCCCTACCAATATCCGTCTGACGACGATTTACAGCGCGTAGGCGTCACTGGCCTGTTTCTCGGTTACTACATGCCGTGGGACGGCTTGGCGAACGCCCTGATAGCGCAAGCGAGCGGGCTCAGAACTTACGGCAAGGCCATCGAAGGGTCGGTGGTCGACTATGAGAATCTTGACAACTATCAAACCGGCATCCACGATTATTTCAAGTTTCTGAAGTTTGGGTTCGGGCGTGCTACCGACATAGCGTGCCTTCATATTCGTCGCGGTCGGATCTCTAGAGAAGACGGGCTCGAAATGGTTCGTCGCCACGACGGCAAGTTTCCGTGGAGCTACCTGGGAAAATCGCTGGAAGATATCCTTGAGCCGCTAGACCTCACRGTCGATGAATTCGTCGACGTTTGTGACCAATTCACAAACCGGCGTATCTTCCAAAGTGACGGCAAAGGAAATCTCAAGAAGGACAAACGCGGAAATCTGCAGAAGCAGAATTACGACAACCGATGAACGTTGGCATTATCAACTATCGAATGGGCAACATCGCCTCGGTCTGCAACTCGCTTGCGAGACTGGGCACTTCTGCTGTCGTCCTCGACAGGCCGGGCGATATTGATCAGGTAGACAAGCTCATACTACCCGGCGTGGGAGCATTCGCGGCGGCGATGGCCAACCTGACTGAATTCAGATGGATTGCTCCGATACGTGATGCCGTCCTGAATCGCAGAATGCCGCTTTTGGGCATCTGCCTGGGTATGCAGCTCCTCGCGGACGAGAGCGAGGAAGGCGGCATCACGAGCGGTCTAGGCCTCGTCCCAGGTCGCGTCACCTCCTTGGGGGCCAAGGACCCATCGCTTCGAATTCCCCACGTTGGGTGGAACAGCATCTCTCCGACGAGCAACAGCGTTCTATTTCTCAGCGTTCCGTCCGGGACCGACTTTTATTTCGTCCATAGCTTTGCGTTCGAGCCCAAGGATTCCTCCAGCATTGCTGCCACGACCACGTATGGCCTTCCGTTTACTTCTGCGATCGAGCGCGGGCACATTTTTGGAGCTCAATTCCATCCTGAGAAGAGCTCGACTGCCGGCGCGCGCGTAATCCAAAACTTTCTAGAGGTTTAGGCGTGCTCAAGGTTCGCGTTATCCCGACGCTGTTGTGGAAAGGACATGGGCTGGTCAAGGGCGTCGGCTTTGATAGCTGGCGGCGCGTTGGCTCGGTTTTGCCGGCCATCAAGATATATGACAAGCGAGACGTCGATGAATTGGCGCTCTTGGACATCGCTGCAACTGCTGAAGGCAGAGAGCCGGATGTGGAGTCTGTACGAAGTCTGGGTAAGAGCGTTTCGGTTCCCCTCACCGTCGGGGGCGGCATCACCAATATAAATCAGATAGCTGAGCTACTCGGAGCCGGCGCCGACAAAGTTTCCATCAACACCGCCGCCCATGAGAACCCAGGGTTGGTCTCGGAAGCCGCGCGTTATTTCGGTTCGCAGTGTGTCGTGGTCAGCATAGACGTCGTCCGGAATGAAGACGGAACGCACGTATGTATGAGTCGATGCGGGTCGAAGCCAGAAAGCACTAATCCGGTCTCCTTTGCGCGAATGGTCGCCGATCTCGGGGCAGGAGAAATCTTGCTCACGTCGGTCGAACGCGACGGAACCATGCAAGGATATGACCTTGACTTGATCGGAGCAGTGGCCAGCGCAGTAAACATTCCCGTGATTGCTTCAGGCGGCGCAGGACATTATCAGCACTTTGTAGATGCCGTTAAACTCTGCGGGGCCAGTGCGGTGGCGGCAGCCAGCATCTTCCATTTCACTGACAAGACGCCCGCCGAGGCGAAGAAATTCATGGCGAATGCGGGCATACCGGTTCGCAAAGCCCTGACGAAGCCGGGCGCGCGGTAACAAGCTTCCACGGTGTTTCCCCACGAGGCAACGTCGCAATCTACGGGGATTTCGTGCGGATCGGAATCTGCGTGAGCGCTATCCAGAACGCGCACGGCCAGAGATTGGGCACCAACGTGGTGACTGGTCCTGTAGCAACGACCACAAAGAGAATCGGCGCCAGAATAGCTAGGAAGGTGCTGGCGCCCGCAAACATCTCTTCAACGCCGACGCGGAAGCAAATTCCTGCGAGCGCCGCAAGCACGAGGGCCAAGGCCGCACCAAAATCGACATAGATGGCGCCCGGCAGTGTGACGTACGTGCCGTTGTTCGGGAGGTTATTTGCCACATCGTACCGCATGTCGGTACCGGTCAGCTTGCTCAGTATTTGGCCAATCTGCGTAAACTGATACCGACCTACGGCGTGCTTTAAATTTTCAGTCTGGAAGATTCGATCGAATTCATTGATACCTTGTGTGAGGTAGATCCAAGCCATGGCCCGCCCATAGGTCGCTTCGATTTCTTTGTTGTCGCGAGCAGACGAGAGATCGATATCGAAGTTCGAAGCATACTGCAAATAAGCAATGGCGAGAGGATTTTGATTGTCAGCAAGCCTCTCCTGCCCGACCGCTTGCACGACCTTTTTTGAAAATAAGTCATCTGCCGCTTTTTGTACGGCAAACTTTTGCGCGGATTGGGCACCACGAGAAACAAACACCATCTCGTTGTACGAAGCTACTCCGACCGACATCAGCAGCAACAGCACGACGGGAGTGATATGCGTTGGCCGGACGGCAAGAATGTCTAGGCGGCGTTTTCGGCTGACGTCCGAGACAAAGAAACCCACCGTTGCAAAAAACGACGCCAGCAGGATTGCCGAAGAAAAGAACCGGCCACCCTCAAATTTCGCTTGGTAGGCAAAGACTGCTATGGTCGAGACTAGCAGCACTGACACGGCCAGCCACGAAAGATCCCTCCATTTCAAACACGCGACGATCCACGCAACTGCGGCCGCGGAAACAAGAAGCCGGCCCAGTCCTCCCAACCATGAACCGACATAGCCTGCGGACGCCTCGTTCATTACGATCGTGCGCAATTCCGTTATTGGGACATCAAAGCCAAAGCCGCGAATGACCGCAAAATTATAGGTCATGAGCCCCGCGCCGATGGCTGCGGCGCATGAGAGACTGATTACCCAGAAGTTCGCTTGCCGGGCTCCTTCTTCGATCGCAGCCGGGCCAGCCCGGGATCGTAAGCGGAGTGGGAAGAAAAGACCTAGGAAGAACGCGACATACCATCCGAAAAAAAAAGCCCAGGTATCGACCCCGATGGGAGGCCAAGTGCCATATGCGGTCGAGTACCGAAGTCCCAGCACCAACAACATCGGAACCAGCAAAGCTCCGACGGTCAATACCATCAACGAGCGATACGAAATGTAAAGAGCTGGCATAGTGGTCCACGATTGATACGGCAGCGTCGCCGCCAGTACTATGGCCGACCATGTCGAAACCATGATCACCCGTGTGTTCGCGGCAAACTACCTGCGAGGATTAATGCACGCCGTTGCCATGGCACACTCAGCCACGGAAAGCGTTGCCAATCAAGCTTACACAAGCTACGTAAGACCAGATTCGACCTAGATATTCTGGAATTCTCACGTCAAGTATCCAGAGTGTATCGAGATAGGCCGAGCGTGAGAATTGGTCCCAATGTGTGCTGGGAAGATGGGCGGCATCACGATGGGCAACAGCTCGATAGTAGGCGCCGATCCGGTCGTTACAAAGAATGTGCCACCGAATTCGATTGCCATCGTTTACTGGTTAAATATCCTTCCGACGTCAAAAAAATGATGTCTCATTACATCTTCTTCACGCTCATGGCGCTGGCGAGCGTGATCACCCTCGGCAAGTCCGCAATCCTGGCCGGGATACTTTCTCCGATCGACTTCGCTCAATATTCGGCCGCTTTTGCCTTTGTCGGGCTCCTCACGAGCGCGGTCAGCTTCGGCCTCGCAGAGGGCATGGTCAAGAGATTCACGCGGCTGGTCGCGTTTGGCCGCTCCGAAGAATTGCGCCGGACTCTTAGTTCGGACGTACGAAGGCTCGCGTGGAGGCATTTGGCGGCATTCGGTATCATCACACTGATCGCTCTCGCATTCTACGGCCCTCGAACAGCGATCGCGGCCTCCGCCGTCGCCGTGCTGGCATTCGCTGCGAATGCTTTCGCGGTTTCAGCTTCGCTGTTCAGGGCTTACGACAAGCTGTTCGTCATGAGCGCATCGGCGATCTTGCGCACGGTTTGTGCACTGGTGTTCTGCGCGACGTTCGCATCGCTGTTCGACTGGGAGGCCGGCCTCTGGGCAGAAGCCGTGTCTTCCGCGCTGGTCGGCCTCGCCGTTCTGTTCTATCTCCGCGTCCTCATTCGCTCGCGAGCCGACGCGCCGACCCTGGGCGCCGCAAATAGGGATTCGTTCATCAGCCACGATTCGGACGGCACATGGCTCTTTGCCGCGATAAGCACCGCGCTTATTCCCATCAGCTTCGATCGAAGCTGGGTGCTTCATTTTGGCTCCGAAACGGATGGCGCAAAATACGCGTTTTGTAGCATTTGGTTAAGCGCGGCCTATACGGTGACCAGCATCTTCATGCAAAAGTGGGGCCCCGATTTCATCCGCGCGCGAATCGCCATTGGGATCGGCATGCTGAACGCCGCGCTGGTTCGCGCGGCTGAAGTGGGCGCATTGATGGCGATTGGCGCGACAGCTTCCTTCGTGCTTCTTTACCAAGTCTACCCTGACACCTTTTGGGTAAAATACAGACTATCCTGGATCGACGCAACCTGCACGATTGTAGCCGTGACCCTACAGCTCAGTCCGGTTTTCGACTGGGCCTTGATCGCGCTTGACGCCGAACGAGCGGTCCTTGCCGCGGCCGTCGCCTTCGCGCTCACCTGGGCAGTACTCTTTCTCATCGTTACTGTTTTCCAGTTGGGCTTCCCCGGTTATGTGCTGTCGATCGCCGCCGCGCGAGCGGTCCAGGTGATCGTCGCAGCGGTGATGATCGTACAGAAGGAACGCGTGGGTGGTCCGCACAGATGATTGACCAGGGAGCTTCCTGCATCCCAGTCTGCGTGCCAGCAACAGGGAAAAATTTCTTTACGACCCCGATTCCGGTGTGCGTACCGTCAACGTCCGGCTGTCCATATCGGGCAACGATCAGCCCTTTCGCCCGACCCGGGGGCGACCAGGAATCTATTTTCCTGACGAGAGTACGCGGGCGGGAACTCCGCCCACGACCTCTCCGGGACTTACGTCGCTGACGACCACGGCGTTCGCACCGACCACACAATTGCTCCCCAGGACCACGGGCCCCAGCACCTTAGCCCCGGCGGCGATGGTTGCGCCATCCTCAACCACCGGCCTTTGAGCCAGGTCGTAGTCCCAGTCAGCCATTTTAGCCCCCAGCGTCACCTGTTGGTAGATGGTCACGTTGGCCCCGATCTTTGCGGCGCCAAGGATAATGCCATTCGTGTGTGGTATGATCAGGCCAGGGCCAATTTTGAGACTGCTGGGGATCTCCATGCCGAACAGGCCAAAATTCAACAGGGATGTCAGTTTTCCGAGCCGGTGCCAGCCTGTTCTGTGGAATGCATACGCCCAGCGGATCAGGACGATATGAGCGAACCTGGGCGAGAACGCGTCGGTCCATTTCCGGTTTCGGGACGGTTTGCCCATTGCAACCATCAACCGTTGCCAGTCGGCGTCGAGCAGCGCGCGAACGCCAGGTTCCGAATACGACATTAGCGCCGGCCGGTGCAGGACTTACGCGGTGATTGCCGCACATGTGAGCTGACAAACACTCTGATCCTCTCGCTTGACTTTGACCGTTTCCAATGTTTAGCGGATTGCGTCACAGTCAGTAAAGCCCCGGCAGGCGGCCGATGGCATTCGCCAATTCCGGAAAGCGCAGGTAGCCTTTTCCATTGACCAAAGCAGCCTTATCAGATCCCTCGGGAATCCTTGTTTTTTGTCGCCCGTATCTGGTCGACGATTTCAAGGCCAATTTCGCTGCGCTCCCGCGCGGGGAGAAGCTGTTCTTTCTCACCGACGGCAGGAAAAAGGGGACCGACGACACGCGTGAGGCATTCTATCGCCATTTGCGATCCGGGCGGCCTGCGGCATTGCTGGATGCAGATCAAAGCGACGATTGCATTCGGCGTTGCCGCCTCCTGCGCAACCTAAACCGGGACGACGCCGAGCGACGGCTTCATGCAATGGCGGCTACGCTTCAGGAGTGGCTGGACCGCTTGAATCCCGAGGGCGTCATCTGCCACTGGGTGGACGAATACGTGACGCATCTCCTCAGCATCCTGGCCCGACGGCGCGGCATTAGGTTTGTGGGCTATGCCTACTCGCTATTTCCAGGCCTTCTCCAGCTCACCAGCTCTGCGAATGGCGATGCATTCGACATCAGGATTCCGTCTTCAAACGAGGTCGAGAAAGCCATTGCCGCCGTGGTGAAGCCATTCTTCCGGCAGGACTACAACCAACGCCTGAACTATTCGCTGCGCCGCCACGTACTCGGCATAGGTCGCTACTATGTCAAGCGTATTGTCTTTCTCGCCAAAGGATATTTAGAGCGCGATCCTCTTCATGTGCATTATGCGATAACTCCCTACTTGGCTGAGCGGCGCAGAATTCGGGACTTTCCATCCGCGAATTGCTTCAGCAACGACTGGCAATCCGAGCTAACCTCCCTACAGAAGAAGTCGTCCTCTCCAACTGTATTTATGCCGCTGGCCTATTTTCCCGAAGCGGCAATCGACTACTGGATCAAGGATAAATCGATCATAGACTATGACAATAAGACGGTCGAGATCGTCGATGCACTATCAGGGGACTGCGTGGTGGTCATCAAGGAGCACCCGCATATGCTCGGGACGCGCAACGCGGTGTTCTACGAGCGGCTCAGGTCTATCCCCAATGTCGTGATGGTGCCGCCGCTCGAATATTCGGCGGAGGTTATGGCAAGAAGCGATGCGGTATTGCTGGGCGCCGGCAGCGTTGGCGTCGAAGCCGCACTTCGCGACAAACCCATATTCACTTTCAGCAACACGAGCTATTGGTTTGCGCGGTCGGGCGCTGTTTATCTCGACCTTGCGTCGATCGACAATTGGGCCGAAACTATCGTCGTGGCTCTCCGGTCGGCTCGCACCTTGTCGGAGACCGAGAAGCATGATTTCATCAGCGCCTGTCTCGCCAGCTCAGTTTTCCCCCGCTCAGGGGGGCGACGATGGCCACTGATCGATCCGCAGCATCTCGCGATGCTGCTCGAAGCAGTGCGAAAGAGGCCGGTCTCGCCGAGACAGGTCGGGGGGGTGGAGTGCAGCCGAACAGGATAGAACGTACCTCCTTCTTCGAGGTGAGACCCGGCTTCGATGCGATCCGCTATCTGACGAGCTTCGGACTGCTCACGCTCTTGGCGCGCCGTGCCCGCAAGCGGCCCGCAACGATGTTTGTCGAAGTATCGAGCACGGTCGATCGGCATATCCTGTCGGAGGGCCTGTTCGAAAAGGGCGTGATAGAGACGTTACGCTACGTCCTTTCCCGCTCCGGCACCACGGAGCTGATGATCGATATCGGCGCCAACATCGGTAACCACAGCATCGCGCTGGCGCCGCTGTTCCGGCGCGTGGAAGCGGTCGAGCCACATCCGATTCTCTATCGGGTGCTGGAGGCCAATGTATTGCGCAACCGGATGTCGCATTTGTCCTGCCACAATTTCGGTTTGGGCAAGACCGAGGGAATCGTGACACTGGAGGAGTCTCCGGACGAGCATTCCATCAGCCGCGTTGCCGAGAGGTCTGTACTGCCGCCGGAAACGTTCGGCTTGTCGGGAGAGCAATTCGGAAATCGATATTCTATCCAACTTAAGTCGGCACATGATTTCGTGGCGCAATACGCAGACCAGCTCTCTCGCGCGTTCATCAAGATAGACGTCGAGGGGATGGAACAGGAGATCATCGAGTCCCTTGAGCCCCTCCTGCGGCAATACAGGCCACTCGTGGGTTTCGAGCTCTTCACAAAGGCGCAGCCCAATCTGGTCAACATTGCGCGCGCGATACCAGGCTATGAGCTACATGCCATTCGAATGCATGACACCGGGCGCTCCAAGATTTGGCGATCTCTGAAGCTACTCTTGAAGGGTAGAAAGAATACGTTGGAACCCGTCGATCCCGATCGATTGGACGAGGTCTACCCGCTGGTGTTGATGGTGCCGGTCCCTTTCCAAGCGAAAAATCAACAGAGCTAACTAATCTCCTCGGATGTAACGTAGCTCAATTGATGGCGGCTGCTGGCGGCGGCAATATCGAGCGAAGTCTCTCAGGTTTAATTTTTGGTCAAGGGCTGTCACCAGCGCTCGCTTGATTGCGGCCGTATTCTCGAGCCGCGACGCAGCGCAAGCGGAAAGCACTGCTAGGAGCCATCGATATAGTCGGGATAGCCGGGAGTCATATAGCAAAGGGCTACTGCCGCCGTAGATGCCGCAAGGAAGATGCCAGGCTTTTTAGCGCTAGGCAGGTTCGTGAACGCGCCAAGGCACCAGATCACCGCCAAAAACCAGAAACGACGGTGGTCGATGCCAGTCCATACGGCGAACACCACCAAAGCATAGCCGATCGCTCTCGCTTGCAAGTTTCGTCCGAATGTCAGCATCGCACCACCCGCAGCGGCGATGTAAAGCTTCCAATGTAGAGAGTCCAAAGCGGGCCATCCACGATTGTCAGTCCGTTGTAAAGCAGGAGACTTTGCGCGAGTTCAGTGAGCCGAAGCGAAATACCGGACGCGCGAAGAGTGCCGAGGGGCTCCCCTTCGATCCTGGTAACCCGAATAGCTGAATTGTCGCCACGACTGCCACGCTCAGCACGATTGCAAATAGAAGCGGTGGGTAAAGGCGGGCGATGCGGTCGAGGAGATAATCGATAGGGTCAAAAGAGCCGTTCCTGCGGATATTGGAAACGATACTGGCGACAATCAGCCGTCCCGACAGTAGGAAGAAAGCCAACACCGCAAAGCGTGCGGCCCAGCCGGATGCCATGTCTGCCCACGAGCCTGCGCCGTAGAGCCGCCAAAGGAAGGACTGAGCAACGTGTGCGGCTAACACGACAATCGCGGCCACGCCACGAACCACGTCAAAATGGAGGGTATTTTTGTGGTCCACGAGCGCCCCGGACAAGTGCACTCGCCCATACCCCTATCGTTCACGCCCGCCCAGCGCAAGCCGGAAGGTTGCCCGTGACTTGCCCGCTTGAGAACCGCGCCGGCTGACATTGAGGTTGCCCGGACATTAGCTTGTCGGGGAGATCGCAGCCCCAGCGGATCGTCGGTTAAGAGCTGACCTTGCGGGCAAGACGATAGGCGCGCGCCATCGTGTAGAAACTATGGTGTTCAGGGCCGATATCATTGATCGTCGAAGCATCGACGACTCTGACAGTCGATTCATCAGACGCCAATCCTGCCGCGTTCAAAGCGCCCAGGTCGATCGAGTGGTGAAGGTGGATACCGCGGAGGAACAAATCCGGTCTCCGGGTCCTGAGCAGCGACGGCCAGGGAAGTGACAAGCGAGACACAGCTTGCGCAGCGTTGTGGTCGACCGGGTTCAAAGGAGCATTCTCTCGAGAGACGTCCAGCGCGTTGTGGACCAATATCTGCGCATAGACACTCAACACGGGCGAACGCGGGAACAATCCAAATTTGTTAAAGAGCGCTTCGGCCACCAACCCAGGCGAAGTAGTCTTTAGGAGCCTGACCAGCGCGCTGTTCGTCGGGAGCCCGTATACCGCCCTCTGCTCGATCCCGCGATCGAGCGTGCGGTAGTCGAAGCGCGCAGGTCGCTGCGTGAGCAGCGCATCCCCATCTGAGCTGAATTCAAAAGCGAGCCAAAACCCGTCCCTCGCCCTTTCCACCTGCGGTGGAGAATAGTCCGGCGTGTGCTGGTGGATCTGTCCCGCATAGCAAATGATATGATCTGATATGAATGCTCGCCTGAGATCGGGGTCGACGGATCTGGACAGGATTTTGGGCGAATTGAGCACGCCTGCCGCGATCCAGAGCCGCCTCGACTTGAACGTTTCATCGGCAACCAAGACCCTTTGGCCGCCGCCACCCATGTCAAATCGATCCACGGCGAGCTTCACAAATCGCAGATTGTCACCACGCTCGCGCGACAATCTCTCCCATTCCTGCTGCGGCCGCACTGGCCTCCTCGGTACAAAAAGCCAACGTTCGCCGATCTTCTCCCGAATTGAAGTTAGCGGATAAAAATATTGAAAGAGCTCGGCAATTTCGCTGTGGGACTCGCGCGCATAGGGAGCCCTCAATGCCGTCGGGATGACGCCGTGCCAAAAGTTGCCTAGTCCCCCAACCCCGCTATAGGAGGTGGGGATGGATTTCTGATCACCATAGAATTCCAGTTGCCCTGTATCGAGCCCGCCAAGAACGAGAACTTTTCGGGATGCCGCAAGCCCAAGGGCAGTCGCAAGCGCCGCCAGCCCAGAGCCAACTATAATGTCGTCGTAAACCACGTCTTGTTACTCAGATAAAGGTAGCCATACCATCTATATCCCATTCCTCGCAGGACGAAATCTACCGGGCGGAGAACACAAGGCCATTTTCGCAGCACGCGCATGGCGTAGCCATAGAGCCTGAACGCAATCGCCTCCGCCTCGCTTCTGAAAGGGCGTTCGCAAGGCTTGAACAGGCAAACCTCCTGTTCGACAGTGTCGGGCCATCGCGGCGCCAGCATGAAACCGGCCAAATCATCGTAGCTTGTCGCGATCGTTGCGCCAGCCGGCAGTTCGGAGACTCGGTCGAATATTAGGCCGATGGTTAGAATGCGAGCGTTCAGCCTCTCGCGCGCCAGGTTCCGCGCCAGCAGCTTCGCCGTGGGATAGTTGTAGCATCGAGTATACGGAACGACGTTTGTCGTAGCCGACGAAACATAGACGTACTCGGCGACGCCAGCGCGTGCTAGTTTTTCGATCAGCGCTGCGTTCTCGCCCACCTTCCTGGAATACGCAAAAACCCACAACCGATCGGTCGGCAGAAGTCTAGCATTGTCAATCTCGGTGTGGCCGAGTGCAACTTGAAATTTTGCAGCGATATCCGACCGTCTCGCCAATTCGCGCCAAACAGTCGAATTTTTCCCGACAATGACCTCGCGCTCGATGTTCCCTGCGACGCCTAGCTTCATCCCTGCGATTTCCTGCTAACTGCCGCTCTACAGAACGCTCGTCTCATTTTGATGGCGGCAATGCATTTGCCAGCCTTACGAGCCTCAAAATCGGACGTACTTGAGAAGGGCGTTGCAGGTATACAGAGAGAAATAGATGGACGAGCTTGCAATGCTGAGGCCCTCGATCTCTCGATAAGTAGACCAGACCTTCTTTGCCGAATTGACCTTACTGCGCGATACTGATCCTTTCAGCACCCGGTAGCGCATAAGATCCTCCTGCAGGGCGTTAGCTACGTGTCCGGCGCGAAGCAATTTCAGCCAGAGGGCGAAATCGTCGTAGTAGGTTTTCGTCATCCGAAAATCTCCGGTCTGTTTCCGATCGACCATTGCCGTCGAAGTTGCGATCGCAGTGTTGCCAAGCAACATGCGGTAAGTGAGCCGGTCCGGCACCTTGATCAAGCGCCCTTCGTTGTCACCATCCTGATCGACCCGCCTGAACTGGGTATAGCTCAGCGCCGCTCCTGAACGGCGCATGAAATCGAGTTGACGCTCGAGCTTGGTCGATAGCCACCAATCGTCACTGTCCAGAAAGGCGATGAACCTGCCCTGCGCCTGCCGGAGCGAAGCGTTGCGCGCCATTGCGGGTCCTTGATTGGTGGATTGTGCGATCAACTTCACTCGCTGATCCCGCTCGGCGTACCGGGCAACGACTTCCCGCGTCTCGTCGGGTGAGCAGTCGTCAGTTACTATCAATTCCCAATGGCGATAGGTCTGCTGCTGAACAGATGTAATGGCCTTGTCTAGGTATTTAGCGGCTCGGTAGGCAGGGGTGATAATTGAAACGAGATCGACCATGTGGAAGAGTTCCTACGCAGCTTTCAACCATCGCCTTTTCAACGCCATCGGAGGCGTTTTGGTCGGGGTGACGCATTACGATCCTGGCGTCAACAATAACCCTTAAGCTTCGGCAGGGATCTGTCCTGCATTCGCTGGGCTGGCATTTTACTCTATGAAGCCGAAACATATTTGGAGTGGCGGACTTAGGTACTACAATACCATAGAGACGACAAAGAGGTTGCTAACAAGAGCCATATTGATACCACTTCCGATCCGAGGCACCTCAACGATAATTTGACGAACTGGAGAGCCGATGTCGCTTGACCAATACCGCAACAGTCGCCTCCTCGTTACAGGGGGGGCGGGTTTTATAGGTTCGCATTTGTGCGAGCGATTGCTGATCGAGGGCGCCGAAGTCGTATCAGTAGACAACTACTTCACGGGCAGCCGCCGCAATATCACGCACCTTCTTCAAAACCCGTTGTTTGAAGCGGTGCGCCACGACGTCACCTTCCCGCTCTACATCGAGGTCGACGCGATCTTCAACCTGGCCTGCCCGGCCTCGCCGATCCACTACCAGCGCGACCCCGTGCAGACCACCAAGACTTCAGTGCACGGCGCCATCAACATGCTCGGCCTCGCTAAGCGGCTCAAGGCGCGGATCTTCCAGGCTTCGACCAGCGAGGTCTACGGCGATCCGCTGATCCATCCCCAGACCGAGGATTATTGGGGGAACGTCAATCCGATCGGCATCCGCTCATGCTATGACGAGGGCAAGCGCTGCGCCGAGACGCTGTTCTTCGACTACTGGCGCCAGCACGGCCTGCCGATCAAGGTTGCGCGCATCTTCAACACCTACGGCCCGCGCATGCAGCCCAATGACGGGCGCGTGGTGTCGTCCTTCATCGTCCAGGCGCTCAAGGGCGAGCCGATCACCGTGTTCGGCGACGGCGAGCAGACCCGTTCGTTCTGCTATGTCGACGATCTCGTCGAGGCAATCATACGCCTGATGGCGACCGGCGATGACGTCACCGGGCCGATCAACATCGGCAATAATTCGGAGTTCACCATCCGCGAACTCGCCGAAAAGGTGATTCAGCTCACCGGCTCGCGCTCGAAACTGATCTTCCAGCCGCTGCCGCAGGACGACCCGCGCCAGCGCCAGCCCGACCTGACCAAGGCAAGAGCAGCACTGAACTGGGAGCCGAAAGTCGCTCTCGAGGACGGGCTGAAGGAGACGATCGCTTATTTCAAGCGCACGCTTGAACTCGCCTAATCCCGCCCGCAGCGTCCGTTGTCGACCATGAGCGCAGCGCCAGGCATCACCAGCGATCTGCGGGCCCGCCTCGATTCGAAGGCCGCGCTGGCGACCCTGGTGCTGCTGCACAGCCTCGTCACCTGCCTGTCGCCGACAGAGGCGGCGACCTTCCAGTCCTACATCAACTTCAACCCGGCGTATCTCTTGAGCGGCCGCAGTCCGCCGACTAGCGCACTGCCGAGCTTTTCACCACGTCCGCGGTCAGTCGGGTGAAGTCTGCGACGAACGCCTTCACGCGCTCCTCGAGGTTCGGCAGGATGTCCCGGCTGGCCACGGGATCGGCGGACTGTGCGACCTGCAACAGGTGATTGGCCAAGGCGTCGCTATCGCGAATGCCGAAATAGCGCGCCTGACCCGCGGTCTGTTCGCGATGGACATCGAGGTCCGACAGAATCATGGGCACGCCGAACGACTTTGCTTCCTCGACGCTCGTGCTCCACCCCTCACACTCCGAAGGATTGATGAGAGCCATCGAAGCCCGCAGGAGCGCGTAGACATGATCCAGCGGAACCATCCCGAGATGCCGGAAATTCGTCTCCAGACCTCGCGCCTTGACCTCTCGCATCATCGCTTCGAAAAGACCGGGCTCGCGGTAGTCCAGCGTGCTCCCCGACGCAGCAACAACGATATCCAGCCCCCGGCGTTTCACCAGCGCGAGCGCATCGATGACGACTTGGTGATTCTTGTGCCGCCAGAACTGATTGGGCAGATAGAAATAGCGATGCGGCAGGCCATAGCTTGCGATCACCTCAGATGGATTCGTGGTGAGCAGGCCGGCTGGCGGCTCGGTCGCAAACCGGACCACCGAGACGCCGTTCGAAGCACGCGGATAAAAGCGCCTGAAGTCGCCGAGCGCGTTGTTGCTGCTCAGCATGATATGGCGCCCGGACGCGATCTGAACCCGAAAGCCCAGATCACGCCGCCAATAGGCGCTCCTGGAGAATAGATGCGGCAGCAAGCGATGCTGGAAATCCGGAAACCAGGCGATCGCGGGGAACGGCAGGCGCCAGCCAAAGAAGCGCGCAGCTTCGAACACCATGTCGATCTTGTGAGTTTTGAATTCGGCGACGGCAGGCCCATCCAAGCCAAAGGCGATCGCGCGGGCGAGGTCCGACGGATAGGCGAGACCGGTCGCGGGGTGATCGAACACCGGAGAACGCACGACCTCGACCGCGGGAATTCCGGCCAGCGCCGCGATCTCCCCGTCCTCGTCCGCCGTTCCGGCGAACAGCACGGGTGTCACCGTTCCCGGCTCGTACCTGTTCAGCGCCTCGAACAGGTTGCGTTGATAATTGTAGCCTCCCGCCCATAGACCGCATGGGATGTTGGCGAATGCGATCCGCAACGGCGCGCGCTCAAGCACCGACTCGGCCCTTGAACCATGCGACATAGTCTGCAAGGCCGCGCTCCAATGGAATGCGCCAATCGAAATGCATGTCGCGCACGATCGCATCATCCGCTCGCAGGCTGACCGGATCGCCAGGCCGGGCAACACCGGAGAAGTGCACGGCCGTGCTGCTGCCCCAATGCCTGATCAGGCCGTCGGCAATAGCCGCTACGCTCGCCCCCTGTCCCGACCCGCCATTGATCGCACGAAAGCCGCCATGCGGCGTCGTTTCGGCGACCCGCGCCAGCAGGCGGACGACGTCGCGAACGTCGGTCCAGTCCCTGATCTCTGCGCCTGTCCCACCGAGGGAGAGCGGCTGCTCGGCATTCTTGAGCCGCCGGCAGATGTCCCACAGCAGTTGCTTGCGATGGTTGGGGCCGTAGACCGAGAACAGCCGCACAACGGTGCAGCCGATCTCGAAGCTCTGGGTGAAGCTGCGGCACAGCTGCTCCATCATCAGCTTGTGATGACCATAGGGCGACATCGGCGCCAGCGCCGCACTTTCGGGAATCGGACCCGTGTGATCGGCGCCGTAGACAGCTGCGCTCGACACGACGATCAGCCGGCTCTTGGGTGAAGAGCTTCGAAGCCATTCCAGCAGACGCGCAGTGCTGGCCACGGTGCGCGAAAAGTCCTCGTACGGGCGCTCGATCGACAGCCCAACTGACGACCCGCCGGCGAGATGGAAGACGTGCGACGGCAGTCCGTGCATGGCGGCGAGCGCATTCAGATTGGCCGCGTCGACTTCACCATTTATCCAGGTCTGCAAACCGAGCGCGCGCGCACCGGCCGGATCGAGGGCACCGTGGCCAACGCCATGAACCTCGTACCCGGCACCCGCCAACTCGCGAACGAGATGGCGACCGATGAACCCGTTCGCACCGGTAACCCAATTGGACATGGCGTTACTTTGCGTGCCGGTGATTGGCTTGAGAGCACATTTCAGTCCTCGTCGTCATAAGTGCCCCTTCATCGCTCGTCCGGCGACAGTTCCCTGATGATCGTGGCAGGATTACCTGCCACGATGGAATACGCCGGAACGTCCTTGGTGACCACCGCGCCCGCGGCCACAATTCCTCCCACCCCGATCGTCACACCCCGCATGACCATAGCGCAAGCACCGATCCAGGCATCGTCGCAGATCTTGATCGGACGATCGTCGAGCGAGAGTTGCCGCGGGTGCCCCAGGGTAAATATCTGCTTCGCCTGCTCGTGACGCTCGCTGGCGCGGATCGGGTGCGAGAGATTRTCGAATATGTTCACGGAATGTGAAATCAGGACGCGGTTTCCGATGTCGATCGACGCCCCCGACCAGATACGCGTGCCCACACCGACATAGCACCATTCTCCGATCGTAATGCGTCCGCCGTGACCGAGAACCATCAGTTCGCCCCTGACGTGCGAACGACTGCCAATGACAATCCTGTCGCTGTCGCCGAACGCGTTCCTGATCCGCGCGCTATGAGCCAGAAATGCGCCTTCGTGAAAGCGGCAGGTCGCCCGCCCGATCAGGCGCTGGGCAATATAGTGAAGGTTGAGGCCATCGACGGCACGCGCACACCGGCGAACAAACGTTGAAAGGGCGGACATCAGCACAGCCTCTCACACCGCCGGGCCGAACTTTTTCGGATTCTCAATTGACACCCCCGGAGCCCGGCTCCCGTCCCTTACGCGATCTGGAAATTGAGATTCATGCAATCGATCGAAAAGACGCCGCAGCGAACGCTATAGCACGGCTAAAGGCGCCCTATGAGGTTTCCAAACGCTTTCCATTGCGCATCTTTGCTGTAAATCTCGCGGATGCGGGCTCGGCCGAGCGCCGCGATTTCGGCCGATCGAGGCCAGTCCTGCAGACTTTGCGAGATCACTTCGGCGGCCTGCTCCGCCGTATCATAGGTCTCTATGGTGACACCATCCTGCATGCCCTCCAGATATCTCCCTGCGTCTGACACGAGTAGGGCACCGCACCCCATTGCCTCGAAGCAGCGCATGTTACCGCGGTCTTCGCCGGACATGTCGATCGCACCGTTCAGGACGATCCTGGACGAACCGATCAGCTCATAGAGATCCCTCCCGAACACAGGCGGCCGGGCGATGGCCGCGACCGCATCGGGACGCCTGTGCTGCCGCAGCGGCAGCAAACGGCCGATGGCACTCTCGGCGAGCCTGGTCAGGCGCGACGCGTCGAGACAAAACGCAACGTCGTAGGTGTCCGCCAGATGCGCAACCCGCTCCAGCGTCCTGGCCCGCGCGCGATGATGTCTCGAATAACCGCCGACAAAGACGACGTCGATCGTACGTTCACCGTGGCCATACTCATCCATCACGGGATCGTGCGCCGGAAAGAACGGCTCTCCCCGACATCCCTTGCGGCGCCACATATCGAGGATCGAAGGAAAATTTCCGAGCACGGCGCCATAGGCCGTAAAGTCGGCATTTCCCGACGGTGCCGCGCGCCAGCACACAGTCGTCTTCACACACCCGGGTAGCTTGGCGACGAACGCGCTCGGATAGCGCACCGGATCGAGGTTGTAGAACACCTCGGTCGCATGATGCTCGATCTGCGCGAGCAGAATCGCCTCCAGCGTCGGCTCGCCCGACATACCCTGCTCGCGGGCCCAGCGGCGCTGCAGGACCTCGTCGTCGCCATTGGTAAAGAAAGCCGCCGGCGATCCATCGAGCACCGGCTTCAGGATATGTGCCGCGCCGAACCGGTCGTTCAGAGCCACCGCGCGGCGCCCGTCGAAGCTGACGGTCTTTGCCGCGAGCATGTTCAACCGCGGCAGATAGGAGGCATAAAAACAGCTATTTTGGAACAGGCGCATCTTTTACGCGTACCTCGCCAACATCCATTTCATGTTCAGATACGGCCAGATCCGTCCGACCGCCTCCCAATCCCACGACTTCGACGCCGTCAAGCGGCCGACCGCGCTGCGCAACGCGGCTTCATCTACCAGTTCGGCAAAAGCCGGCACATTCCGGTCGAGCAGGTCGGCCGCCCAGCCGGCCAAGGGCCCGTTCAGCCATTCCGGCATCGGCGAATTGAAGCCGACCTTGCGGCGGGCCGTGCGGATCGACTCCGGCATCAGACTGGCCATCGCGCGCYGGGCGACAGCCTTGGTGTAGCCGTCCGCCGACTTGCTGCTTTCGGGAAGCGCCATCGTGTAGGTCACCAGGCGCCAATCCATGAAGGGCATGCGGACTTCGACACCGTGAGCCATCGAGAGGCGATCGAAATTGCGCAGGATCGTGGGCAGTACCGTGCTGTGAAACATGCGGTACAGCCGCCGGTTCAGGCCGCCCCATTCACGCGGCAGTACATCGTCTTCCGCCACCAGCGGAAGCGGGAGCGGGACATCACGCAGGCCACCGCGCAGAAAATACATGCCCTGACGCTTCAGGGCCAGCATGCGCAGCACGTCCACGGCACGACGCACCAGCGGCGACCGCGAAGCCAGATCTTCTGCCGCATTCCGGATTCGGAACGCTGCCGTCTGCCCTTCCTGCAGATAAGCGCCCATCAACTCGTCGGCCCCGTGACCGTCGAGTGACACCGTTACGTTGCTTTGTCTCAATTGCCGGTAGATCAGCCACACCGCGCTCGGCAACCCGATATAGACGTCATCGAGGTCGTCGAGAATCCGGTCGATATCCACCAGCGCATCGCCTCGTCCGATTTCCAGGAAAGTGGGTTCGACCGCGGCCCAGGCGGCAGCCTCCTCGGCCATCGGCCGCTCGTCGTTCAAGGCCCCCGGGAACGTCGCGACGAAGGCGTGACGCCAGGCCGCGCTATCGCGTGGCCCCATCCCGGCCTGCTCGTGCGCCGCCATGGTGCAGATCACCGCGGATGAATCGAAGCCTCCGGACAAGCACGTCCCGATCGGTACGTCGCTGCGCATCCGCAGCGCCACGGCATCCTGGAAGAGCTCGCGAAAGCGGGCAACACGTTCGGGTTCAGTGGCCGGCACCGTCGCCAGATGATCCACCGTGCGCCACCATCGCCGGGCACTGACCTTGCCCTGGCGCAACCACATGCAGTGACCGGCCTGGAGGCGGCGAACTTGCCGAAACAACGTCCGCTCGCTTCCCTCGATCCCGAAGGCGTCTAGCAGCAGCCGGCGCGCCACCTCCATATCGACGGCGGGATCGACCAGTCCGCTGCGGACCAACGCCCGCTGCTCGGAGGCGAAGACAAATCGCTCCGGCGACATGGCATAGAGCAGCGGCTTGATGCCGAAGCGATCGCGCGCCAGGAACAGCTCCCCGGTGCTGATGTCAAAGATCGCGAGTGCCCACATCCCGTTGAAGCGCGGCAGCATGTCTTCGCCCCAGGCGCGCCAGGCGGCCAGGATCACTTCGGTATCGGACTGGCTCCGGAACACCGCGCCTTGCGCCTCCAGTTCGCGGCGCAGCTCGAGGAAGTTGTAGATCTCGCCGTTGAAGACGATGACGTGGCGGCCGTCCGCCGACAGCATCGGCTGATAGCCGCCCTCACCGGGATCGATGATCGCGAGGCGACGGTGGCCGAATGCGAGAGCCCGGTCCGCGCTGAACCAGGTCCCTTCACCAAACGGACCGCGATGCGCGATCAGGCTTGTCAGTCGCGAGAGGTCGGCCGGCTCGACCGCATTGCCGCGCAAATTGACGATTCCGGCGATTCCGCACATGTCCTAGCTGGCCTTGAGACGTACGAAGCGACTGGCGATGGCGCGCATGTCCTGCCAGCACGCACTTCGGTACGGCCCGAGCTGCGAAGCGGCAACCGCGACGACAAAGATGGTCACAGCCGCCAGCGCCGCGATGGCTGCAACAGACCACCAGGACGGCGCAGGGTGGAATGGCGCGTGGTCGAGGCCATAGCGCAGCGCCAGCGCCGTCGCGATCCCGACGCCGAGCGGCATAAGCACGCAATGGACGACGCGCGACCAAATGCCGGCGAAATCAAAGCTGCGGCGCAACAGTAAGATGATCGTCGTCATCTGTGCCGTCATACCGGCGCACGCGCTCCAGCCCGCGGCCTGCCATCCGAAACTTGGCAACACGATCGCACTCGTGCCGAGCGTGACGACACCTGTAATCAGCGCGATGAGCGCGTTGAAGCGCGACTGCCCCTCTGCCAACAGATAAAAACCGAAAACATTGGCCGTCGACCCGAGGATTCCGGCAATCGATAACACGACGAGCACGCGCGCAGCTTCGGCTGCGACCTCGGCGCCGGTCCAGACGTGCAGCAACGGGCCCGCTACGGGGATCAATGCGCCCAGAGCGCTTGCGGCAAGGACGTTGAGGACCCACGACGATCGGAACAGCAAATCGACCTTGCGGTCCTTGCTCTCCCTTTGCAGCGTGCTGAAGAATGGAAACAGGATTTCACCGACCTTGAGGATGCCGATATAGGTCGCCTCCTGGAGGCGCTGCGCTACACCGTAGAAGCCGACGAATTGTGGTTGCAACAGCGCGCCGAGCAGATACCGATCCGCCTGCCCCGCGAGCAGTGCACCGCCCTGCGCGGCAACTTGCCAGCCGCCCAGCCTGGCCAACTTGCCGAGCGCCTCGCGATGCAATGCCGGGGGCGCGAGCCACTCGCCCATCGCGCCGCGGGACAAGGCCAGGACTGTCAGCAGGCTGGTGGCAAAACCCAGTGCCTGGCAACCAAGGAATGTCGACGCATACGGCGCCCCCGGGATCAGCAGCAGCATCGACAGGGTCGTGATCACCGTGGTGATGATGCCGATCGAAGCGATCCGGCGATAGTCCTGCCGCGCAGTGAACAACGATACGAAGATTGCCGATACGCACTGGCACAACCAACCGATACCGGCCAACACGAAAGCCAATCCAAGATCGTCGGCAGCCGGCCCAGCCAAATGAAATCCAAGACGCGCCAGCGGAGCCCCTGCAACCAGAAAGAAAATGGTGATGAGGCCGCCCACACCGACCGCGAGCGCTATCGCTGTCGCGAAAAGACGTCGTGCATCTTCGCGATCGGACGGATCCAGGCGCAGCGCAAGCTCGCGTGCCGTCGACAGTCCCAACGCATTGCTGAACACCAGCGCAGGCGCAATACAGGCGGTCACGAGACCCGCGACACCGAACGCAGCAAGACCAAGGCGAGCGATTACGAAAGGCAGGATGGCAAGATTCAGCACCACGGCCACAATGAAGGCCATAGCATTCCACATTGAGTTCCCAAGCAGATCGGGCGGTCTTTTCTTCAACGTCATGCCAGCCACCCGGCCTTCACCTCAGCACGCTTTTGCTGCCTCGCCGACCAGGGTTCCCCCTCGATTTCGTGAAACTGGGCTAGCAGCCGGTGCCCGGAATGTCGATAGGCGCGGCCGGCTCGGCTGGCACCGTTGACCGTGCCAGGGCGGCCCTCTGGCTGCCAGCGGCAGCAGCCTGGCGAGCGCGATGAATGCGCTGGAGACCGTCACACGGTCCTGGCGCTGAAACGTGGAGACGCCCTCGCGGCACGACTGGGTGTGGGCATCGTCTGCAGTGGCACGGCGAGCAACGGCCGGCCCCGCTCGGCGACGACCTTGGCGCGGCTCCTATGATAATGATGCCATTCGTGCCCGATACCAGGACGCCCGCAATTCCAGCTTCGCGGGAGATGGTGATCGATTTCGAATCGTCACGGCGTTCGAGCTGTTCATCGCGTGTCACGGCGACGATCCTCTGGCGGAGAAGGCGCGCGACGCACTGAAGCATCTGGCTGCGCTGCCCCTCCGCGCGGCGGGCCCGGGCAGCATCCGCGTCGGCCCAGACCTGCTGCAGGATGACTTGCCCCATGGTCTTTCGGCACTATGGTAGGCCGCAATCTGTCCCGGAGCCTATCACGATGCCCCTCCCGCATGCCTCGGAAGCCCTGTCGCGCTTCACAGTACTTGATCTGACCCGCGTCCGGTCTGGCCCCACCTGCGTGCGCCAACTCGCGGACTGGGGCGCCAATGTCGTCAAGATCGACGCGCTGACCGAGGATGCCGGCGGCGAGCAGCCGGGCGGGCCGCGGCGGGGTTCCGACTTCCAGAATTTGCACCGCAACAAGCGGGCGATGACGCTGAACCTGAAGGACGAGCGCGGGCTGGCCGTGTTCAGGCGCCTCGCAGCCAAGGCCGACGTCGTGGTCGAGAATTTCCGTCCCGACGTGAAGAAGAAGCTCGGCATCGACTATGAGAGCCTGCGCGAGATCAACCCGCGCATCGTCTATGGCAGCATCTCCGGCTTCGGCCAGGACGGGCCCTACCACAAGCGGCCGGGCTTCGATCAGATCGCGCAAGGCATGGGCGGCCTGATGTCGATCACCGGCGCGCCGGGCGAAGGGCCGATGCGGGTCGGTATTCCCGTCGCCGACCTCACAGCCGGCCTGTTCTGCGCCATGGGCATCCTCACCGCGCTGCTCGAGCGCGAGGTCTCGGGCAAGGGCCAGTGGGTCCAAACCTCGCTGCTCCAGGCCCAGATCTTCATGCTCGACTTCCAGGCCGCACGCTGGCTGATGGAGAAGGAGGTCGCCAAGCAGGCCGGCAACAATCACCCGACCAGCATCCCGACCGGCGTGTTCAAGACCTCGGACGGCTATATCAACATCGCCACGACCGGCGGGCGGATCTGGGAGCGTTGCGCGCAGGCGATCGGCGCCCCTGAGCTCTACAGCCATCCCGACTATGCGACCGCGCCGGCCCGCTCCAAGAACCGCGACGCGCTCAACGCCAAGATCGCGGAGCGCACGGTCACGAAGTCGACCGAGACCAGGGTCCGCGAGTTCAACGACGCCGGCGTGCCGTGCGGACCGATCTACGCCATCGACCAGATGTTCGAGGACGCGCAGGTCAAACATCTCGGCATCGCGCAGGACGTGCCGAACGACGAGGACCGCCACATCCGACTGGTCGGCCAGCCCGTCACGCTGTCGCGCACGCCGAGCAAGATGGTGGCGCGGCCGCCGGAATTCGGCGAGCAGACGAGCGAAGTGCTCGCCGAGTTCGGCTTCGCCCCTGACGAAATTGCCGAACTGAGACGAGCGAAGGTCGTTTGACGCCGCCCAGCGCCAACGCGCGCGGCCTGCTGGGGCCTGCGCATGGCTCGGGGATCCTCTCGCGGCCCGCCCGAACCGATCTGCCACGGCGATTTCGGACCGACGAATATCATGCTCCAGGGCGCAGAACCGCGCGTCATCGTCGCCGTCCTGCTCAAATCCTGCCTCGCGATTTTCTCAGGCGCGCATCTGACGCGGTGCCGGCCCATGCCCGCCTCACCCGAATTCTCGAGCTGCCCCGCTAGGCTGCCTTCTCCCCCTGTCTGCGAACCGGCTTTCCAGCCAGCAATGATCCGTTGATTTGTATCGTTCTACGATATATTTCCGGCGCCGGCCGATGTGATCGGCGCCACTTCGTCATCCTCACAATCGCGTTATCCCGATCGGACCAAGATGCCCCGCCCCATCCCCGCCAATTCCCTGCCGCGCCTCGGCGACTTCACGACAGACCGCCGCGTTCTCATGCTGGTCGCCATGGCGATCTTCGTCGGCGCGGGTGGCGCCGGTACGGCGTGGCTGTTGCTGCGCGCCATCGCGCTCGTTACCAATGCCGTGTGGCTGCACACGTTGAGCACGCAGACCCTCTCGACAGCCAATCTGAAACCCGACGCCTGGATGGTTGCGGCCCCGGCCTTTGGCGGCCTCGTCATCGGCCTGATGGCGCGCTTCGGTTCCGAAAAAATTCGCGGCCACGGTATTCCCGAGGCGATCGAGGCCATCCTCATCGGCGGCAGCCGTCTCCAGCCGAAAGTCGCCGTTCTCAAACCGCTGTCGTCGGCCATCTCGATCGGTACTGGCGGCCCGTTCGGCGCCGAGGGCCCGATCATCATGACCGGCGGTGCTGTCGGCTCTCTCTTCGCGCAATGCTTCCACCTCAGCGCGGCCGAACGCAAGGCGTTGCTGGTGGCCGGTGCCGCGGCAGGCATGACGGCCATCTTCGGAACACCGATCGCGGCCGTCATGCTCGCCGTCGAGCTTCTCCTGTTCGAGCTGAAGCCACGCAGCCTGATCCCCGTGATCGCCGCCTGCGTGGTCTCGTCGTCGCTGCGGCCCTGGCTGATCGGCAGCGGCGCACTGTTTCCGTTCGCCGGCCAGCTCGATCTGCCCTGGTGGGGGCCGCTTGCCTGCGTGGGCGTCGGCGTGCTCGCGGGACTGCAATCGGGGTTGCTGACCACGCTGCTATACATGGCCGAGGATTTTTTCAGTCACCTGCCGATCCACTGGATGTGGTGGCCGGCSATCGGCGGACTGTTCGTCGGCGCCGGCGGCTTGATCGAACCGCGCGCACTCGGTGTCGGCTACGACATCATCGGCGACCTGCTCAACGACAACGTTGTAGTATCAGTCGCGGTGCTGATCCTGCTGGTAAAGTCCGCGATCTGGATCGTCGCTCTCGCGTCGGGCACATCCGGGGGCGTCCTCGCGCCGCTTCTCATTTTCGGCGGCTGCGTCGGCTGGCTCGAAGGACAATTGCTGCCGGGGTCTCATGGGGCCTGGGCGCTCGTCGGCATGGCCGCGATGATGGGTGGCACCATGCGCTCGCCATTGACCGGTATCCTGTTCGCCGTCGAATTGACCGGCGACTTTCCGCTGCTCGGATCGCTTCTGATTGCCACGAGCGCCTCCTATGCGCTCACCGTATTGCTGCTCAAGCGCTCGATCCTCACGGAGAAAATCGCGCGGCGCGGCCAGCACGTGGTGCGCGAATACGGCATCGATCCCTTCGAACTACTCCGCGTCAACGAAGTGATGGTGACGGACGTCGATACGCTGCCGGCAACGATGACGGTCGGCGAAGCGGTGACGTTCTTCTCCGGGAACGGGCGGCGTCACAAGTCCTATCCGCTGATCGATGCGGACGGTCAGGTCTCGGGTCTCGTCGGCCGCTCGGACGCCCTGCGCTGGCGAGCGGAAAGCGCCGACGGTCGCGACACCCTGTTCGACTGCGCCTCGGACCGCTCGCTCACACTCGGCTATCCCGACGAACCGGTGTCACATCTTGCGGATCGGATGGTTCTAGCCGACGTCGGGCGCGTGCCGATCGTCGAACGCGCGAGCGGGCATCTTGTCGGCCTGGTTGCCCGCAAGGATCTCCTGCGCATTCGCGCCACCGCAAGATCCGTCGAGAAGCAGCGCTCGGCCTTCTTCGGCCTTGGCCGCCGCAGCCCGTCAGAACAGGTGACCGCCCTTGACGACGCGCGGCTTTAGACAGCGGATTCGCCTCGCCGACAATCTGCGCCTACGACCCTCTTTGCTAGGTCGACGCGGGTTTCGCCCGCCCCGTCCATCCGGCGCGCCCAAGAAGACCGTCGATCACCGGCCAAAATAGCAACAGGATGGCCAGCGTCGTGATCGGGTCGACCAGACCGCTCGACCAGAACACTTTGAGGTTGCCGCCGGACCCGATCATCGACAGGTGGAAGACATCCTTGGCGCGGTTGCCGAGCACGAAGACTAGGGGAGGCCGGCGTCGTCTGAGTCCGCTCACGATAGGGGCAGTCTCGCATTGGGTAAAACGTTGGATGCCTGCCCGTTCGGGCCGCCCGACCCGACCGGATAAGCCGGATTGAGCCTCCATCCCGATTTTCACGAAAAACAGCCTCCGTTCGAGCCGTTCCTCGTTGTTCAGGCAAGACCGCTTTAACCACAGGTGCTCTAGATTTCAGCTCATTCAAAGCGGAATGAACCCCAATGGCGATCGATTCCCGGACGGTTAGCTACAGCATCATTGTCCCGGTCTTCAATGAGGAGGCCGTTCTCCCTATATTGCTACGCCGGCTCGACCTGTTGCTGACCCGGCTCAACGGCGCGGCGGAGGTCATTATCGTCGACGATGGCAGCAGCGATTCCGGCTCCATCGTGCTGGAAGCACTCGTCAAACGCGATCCGCGCTATCGCTTGATCGGCCTGTCGCGCAATTTCGGCCACCAAGTCGCTATTACCGCCGGCATGGACGCGGCGCAGGGCCAAGCGATAGTGGTTATGGATGCCGATCTGCAGGACCCCCCTGAGGTCGTGGAGCAACTTATCGCCAAATGGGAAGAAGGTTACGAAGTCGTCTATGCGCGGCGCCTGTCGCGCGCTGGCGAAAGCCGGTTTAAGCGCTCGACGGCCCATCTGTTCTACCGGATACTCGGGCGCATGACCTCGGTTCGGATTCCGGCCGACGTCGGTGACTTCCGCCTGATCGATCGCAAGGTGCTCGACGCGCTGCGCCAGATGCCGGAGCGGGACCGCTTCGTGCGCGGCATGATCGCCTGGCTCGGCTTCCGGCAGACTGAAGTGACCTTCCATCGCCTCGAGCGCGCGGCCGGCGAAACAAAATATCCTCTGCTCAAGATGACCCGTCTTGCGTTGGCTGCAGCGCTCGGCTTTTCCGATGTGCCCTTACGCCTGGCAATCTGGTGTGGGCTCGTGGTGTCGTGCCTGGCCCTCCTCTACGGCGGCTGGGTGCTTGTGCTGTGGATGAGCAAGGACAGCAACCTGGTTGCCGGCTGGTCCTCGACCATGGTCGTCATATCGCTCCTATGCGGACTTAACATGCTCATGACGGGCATCGTCGGGCTCTACATCGGCCGCATTCATGCCGAGGTGAAACACCGTCCACTCTACGTCGTGCAGAAGCGGTTGGGCTTCGATCGCGCCCAGGCTGCGCCGGCGAGCGCCGCAGCTCACGCCATGCACGAATAGTGAGCCCACATGAGCGAGCTCTTCGACCAGTACCGCAGCAATTACCGGGACGTCGTCCAATCATCGATCGACTTCTCGGGCCTGCCCCACAGCTTCTTCATGCGCTCCAAAGCCGACCTCCTGCGCGACCTGACCGCGCGGCGTCTCGGATCGGCAAGACCCGCGATGCTCGACGTCGGTTGCGGCGTCGGCAGCTTTCATCCGTTGCTGCGCGGCATGGTCGGCAGCCTGACCGGCATCGATGTTTCATCGGAGAGTATCGAGCAGGCGCGCGCCGACAATCCCGGCGGCGAGTACCGCGCCTTCGACGGCAGGAGCTTTCCCTTCGACGACGACAGTTTCGATATCGTGACTGCGATTTGCGTGCTGCACCACGTCGCGCCTGCCCAATGGACCAACTTCATCAATGAGATGCGGCGCGTGGCGCGCCCGGGGGGCCTTATCTGCATCATCGAGCACAATCCCCTCAATCCGCTTACCCGCCTTGCCGTTGCGCGCTGCGAATTCGATCGCGACGCCGTGTTGCTCAGCGCTCGCAAGGCACGGAGATTGATGGCGGCTAGCGGTTTGCAGAAGATCGGCGCGCATCATTTCCTACTGTTGCCCTGGGAGGCAGAGCCGGCACGCCGCGTCGAGGGCGCCTTGAGGCGTATTCCGCTCGGCGCCCAATACGCCGCCTTTGGTACCGCCTGAACTATTTCTACAACACATCCAACCGCCGATGGGCGACCGCCACATTGTCGCTGAAGATGCATTGCCAGTCCGGCGGGCAGTGGAGCAGCGTCACCCCTGGCGTGTCCAGCTCAAGCAGTGTCGCATCAAGTATTCGTCGAGCAGCTTGAGAAAATCGCGCCTGATGGGGCCAAATAGACGCGCCCCAGAAGGCAATCACTACAAGAGCCAGCGCTCCAATTCCTAGTAGCAGAAGAACGGCTTCCAGCATGACGAATCAAGCTCCGTCCGCGAATAGGATATTCGTCGCGAAAGCCGGGATTAACCAAACGTCTTCCTGCACGGGACAGGGATCGGCGGCGCTCTCAGTAAGGACCTCGCCGGCTTCTGAGCTGTAGTTCCAGATTTTCATAGCGAGTTCTCAGTATTTGATCCACGCAAGCAGCGCGATATTGCGCGGCCGCGCCTCGGAGCGGCCGAGCCCGCCGTTAACGCCACCGCTCGCGCCGGTAGTCGGCGACTGCGCGACAGCTGTAGCGCCACCGGGCGAATTGTAGAAGTGAGACGGTGCGCAACTTGGTATCGGCGCCGAAGGGTCTGTCATGAGTTGCTCGATCAGAGGTTGCGAATTAGATTGTCGCCCCGCTGGGGGAATCTAATGATCCATCGGTTTGTTGCGCCCGGCTGCCGTTCGCTGTCCGTTCTCGCTCAACGCGTCTATCGGAGGATGGACCGGGAATGGAAATATTAACCTGACCTCTTCAACTTGAGCCAGACGGGGGCGAAACCAATGACGCTCGGCGCACGCTCAGGCGGCGAACCATCTCCGGGGTGACGGCAAATGATCGATAGTGATGATGACTATTCGCGAAGGTTTCAGGAACTAAGGCCATTTCTCGTAAATGACGAAGGTCTCAGATACGCGGACTTCATCAAGACGCTGACGCCCAATTATACGAGGCTCTATCTGGATATTGCGCTCGGCTACTTTGCGCTGATTGTTACTTTTGCGTCTGTCCGCGCCGTGCCCGTGGAAATGGACTATGGACCGCTATTTACTGTGTTTGCTGGTGCAATCTCTATTGGCTTCTGGATCGCCTACCTGCAACTGTTCCTTCATGAAGGCGCTCACTTCAATTTCGCCCCTGATAGAGGACAGAGTGATTTTCTATGCAACATTCTGGTTGCTTGGATGATAAGCACATCTGTTCAGCAGTACCGCATCACGCATTTTCAGCATCATCGCGCGCTCGGCAAAATCGACGACAGCGAATCGACTTATTTCTCCTCGCTTAATCTGGCATTTCTGATCAAGGCTCTGTTTGGCGTCCGAGTGATGGAAGTGCTGCGGTCGCGCACCGAACTCGAAGCTAAAGCCAAGAGGGTCGATCGAGGCACATGGGTCAGGCCCATGGGTCTCCTTGCGCACATTGCAATCGTCACGATTTCCTTCTTTTCTCGCGAGCTACTTTTTTGCGCCGCGTGGGTCCTGGGGACCGTGATGTTTTTCCCCCTCTTCGGCGCTCTTCGCCAGTTGCTGGAACATAGAGACCCCTCTGCGGATCCATGTGTCGATTACAATGAGCTTGATCATGGCGCCTATACGAGGGTGTTTGGACCCGGCATATTCGCTTCGGTATTCGGAGCCGCGGGATTCAATCGCCACCTGTTGCACCACTGGGAGCCGCAGGTTTCTTATACCAACCTGCATGAAATGGAGGCATATCTCCTCAAGACGGAGTTAGCATCGGTTATCGAGCAGCGTCGCTCCACATATTTGAAAACGTTCCTCAGTCTCTTCAGGTTCACATGACCAAAATAACGTGCCCGATTTGTGCCGATGGTTCTGTGCGTCATTTCGCGAAAGCCAACGATGTTGAGTATTTTACATCCGGCAGGCTCTTCGATTTCTACCGCTGTGACAGCTGCGATATTCTGTTCATTTACCCGATGCTGTCGGATCGGCTGAATGAAATCTATCCATCCAACTATTACTCGTTTCACGCCAATGCAGCCGATACCTTGGCACTACGCTTCAAGAAGCGTCTTGACGACAGGGCTTTCCAAGCGATCACCAAACAACTCAATGGAGAACGCCTGTCTGCATTAGACGTTGGAGGCGGAATCGGTTGGCTCCTCGACGGGCTGAAGAGAGCCGATTCAAGAATTGCTGATACAACCGTCGTAGACATTGATGCTGGAGCGGCCGATGTTGCCCGCGCCAAAGGTCACAACTTTCACCTCACGCCTATTGAAGGCTTCGAGACTGAAAAAACGTTTGACTTGATCTTGATGCTAAACCTGATCGAGCACGTTCCAGATCCGATCCAGATACTGAAAAAGGCAAAGAGCCTGCTTTCTCCTGGTGGTCTCATTTGGATTAAAACGCCCAACTACGACTCGCTAGACGCTCGTATTTTTAGATATCGTTCCTGGGGAGGATATCACACGCCTCGACATTTCGTTCTCTTCACCAAACCTAGCTTCATTCGTCACTGTGAATCCGCGGGCCTTCATGTTTTGAATTGCTCGTATACGCAAGGCGCCCCATTCTGGACCGTAAGCGCCATTAACGAATTAAAGCGCATTGGCCTCGCGGAGGTGTCAGCTGCACGGCCATCGCTGCAGAACAGCCTTACTCCCTTTTTTCATCTGCTTTTTGCGGCGTTCGATTTTGTCAGGATGCCTTTCTCTAAGACGTCGCAGATGAATTGCATCCTCACGGCCCAATCATCCACTTCTGAGACATCATCGGCCACACCGATTTCGAGGGCGAAGTTGGGGTCAAGCAGGATTTCTGGCGGTGCGTGATCACGTCGCTCCAATAGGAATCAGCGCGCGGGCCGGACGGCAATCTGAATCCCGGCTCCATATGAATGCCATGGCTGAGAAGACTCCCGACGCTGCCTAGAAGAGCTGCGAGATCTGCGTGCAAGATCATCCGTTTGGCGAGAATTCTCCGACCTCTCTCAGCCATTACCCCACGCAAAGACCTGCGCTCAGGACGTGCCGAACGACGAGGACCGCCACATTCGACTGGTCGGCGAACCCGTCACGCTGTCGCGCATGCCGAGCAAGATGGTGGCGCGGCCGCCGGAATTCGGCGAGCAGACCGACGAGATCTTGAAGGAGTTCGCCCTCAGTGCAGACGAGATCGCGACGCTCCGGAACGCCAAGGTGGTGTGAAAGAACGGCCGCGTCGCGACAGCCGGCCTTTCGGGTCCGGGCCGCCGCGGTGATCACCATCGGCCGCGCATTGACGGCTTAAGCAACCATCTAGATCTTACGCAAACCGTCGAAGCGCGTGCCGACATAGCGGAGAAAGGTCGTTGTTGGACAGCTCGACCGATCCGCCGACTTGCTTGACGCCGATCGTGTTGAAGGAGATCGGGTGGCATCAATGTTGATGCCGCCGCCCGAGATGGCAATGCCGGCAACCGAGTTGCTTGACACGACCGAATTGCTGAGGTGAACGGCGGCGCCGGCACCCACGCCGATACCGCTGGCCGCGTTGATCACCTTGATGTTGCTGAGCGTCGCCTTGATCAAGCCCGCAGCCGCGCTTGCAATCGTAAAGCCGCTGCCTCCCATATCCCGTGGTGTTCACGACGTTCAGCGCTCCAGTTTCCAATCCGCTAATGGGATGGTCCGGCCGTGCTCCTGCCCCGCCAGCGATAAGCTGGCCAGGGGCGCCAAGACAAGGAGCACGCCATGTCCCAGACACCCAGTACCGCGATCGCCGTGATCGGCATCGATATCGGCAAAAACTCGTTCCACGTCGTGGGCCACGATACGCGCGGCACCATCGTGCTGCGGCAAAAGTGGTCGCGTGGCCAGGTGGAGGCGCGGCTCGCCAATATGCCGCCTTGCCTGATCGGCATGGAAGCCTGCGTCGGCGCACATCATTTGAGCCGCAAACTCGCATCGTTAGGTCACGATGCCAGGYTGATGCCGGCCAAATATGTCCGCCCTTATAGCAARGGACAGAAGAACGACTTCAACGATGCCGAAACGATTGCCGAAGCCGTGTGACCTTGCCCCGCGGGTTTAATCCAGTTTGAAGTTCGTTCTGGCCCACGACAAGGACCAGAGCATGAAGCGCAGCCGCTTTTCGGAAGAGCAGATCATCGGGATCTTGAAGGAGCATGAGGCCGGCGTGTCGGTCGC